>JAAXUL010001139.1 GCA_013336035.1 Chloroflexales bacterium | reverse complement strand
TGCTCTTCCGATCTCGCGGAGGCAGTCTCCTGCTCGCTGGTAAGCGGCGTGTTGAAGGTGCTATTCTGCGCGAGCTGGAAGACATACTCGGTGACCCCGGCGACTGTCGTCCAGGTGTAGCGCGGGTTCGCGAGGTCATTGCTGACCGCGTCCTGCGCGGGGCTCACCAGCGTTGGGGGCGCCGCCGCACAGGTCGCGCTTGGGACAGCGTCGAGCTCAGCTGTCGCCGCCAGCGCCGGGATCTGGCTTTTCTCAAGGCGGGTGCCGTCAGGCAGGACAACTGTCTCCTGCGCGAGCGGCGGTTGGACCTGGGCAAAGCTGGCGGAGGGCGCGCTAGAGGCCAGCGCCGCCGCCATCAGGCCCAGTACAGGCACATAGGGCACGACCCTCCGACCAGAGCTAGAATACCGACCCACTGTTACCTCCTAAGCTTAGGCCATCGCCGTACAGAGCGCGAGGCTGATGGGCCGCCGTGTGCCATGTCGGGGTACAGCATCTGGCTAACCTTATCAGTGAAGGTATGTCGAGGGTTATGTGTATGATGAAGATAATCAGAGCATATTGCGATGCATAAAATGTAGCACAGATATCGGAGACGATTACTTATAGTATCTTAATGCAGCGTAAGCGTCTTATCACCGAGACACAAAGACACACGCCCTAGCCTTGAGGGGCCTTGCGGCGTGGAGCGATCTGAGCATGGACAGCTGAGCGGCTAGCGGGCCGGCTCAGCCTGCCCGTGGCGTGCCAGGAAGCCCTGCATCACCGCGATATAGTCGGGGGCGCGGGTCAGGGCGGTGATGTGGCCCTTCGTGTAGAAGGTGTGGACCTCGGCCTGGGGGTAGCGCTCGCGCAGGGCGGCCCGCTCGGCGGCCGAGAACAGCGGGTCGTCGACGGTCTCCATCAGCAGGGTCGGGCCGCGCCAGGGCGTGGCCGGCAAGATCTGGTGACCCTGCTGGTCCATATCGATCATCACCCGGACCCGGTTGGCGAACTCGGGCACGGTGAGCATCGTGACCACGCCCTTAAAGTAGCGCTGCCAGAACCGATGGGCGGGCGTGCTGCCCGAGAGGACATAGGCCAGGGCGGCGGCAAGGGTGGCGTGGAGCCCCAGGCGCGGCAGGCGAGAGATTACGGCGATGGCGAGCCCCATCGCGAGGGCGCGGTCGCGGCGCGGCACCCCGGTGTCGCCGATCAGCAGGCTGATGATCTGCTCGGGGTGACGGCGGAGCACATACTGCGCGACCATGCCGCTGTACGAGGCCCCGATCAGATGGATCGGCCCATCCGTCTCGGCATCGAGCAGGTCGGTCAGCCCGGCGAGCAGCTGATCGAGCGACCCGACCGCGGCCGGGTAGCTAGGGGCGATCACACGGTAGCGCTGCTCAAAGGCGGCGATATAGAGGAAGGCCATCTCGGCGATGCCCGGCGCGCCGGGCAAGAGCAGCAGCGTGTCAGGCCCCTCCCCGCCGACGATATAGCTCCAGGGCGCACCGGCGAAGGTGGCGCACCGCGGCTGGTGCGCGGCACGAAAGCGCGACAGCTCAGCATCAAGATCGAGGGGCATGGATGTCTCGCCAGAATGTGAGGGGCGATTGGCGCTGGCGCACCCTGCTCGGGCCAGGCAGCGACAGCGTCACCATCAGCGCACAAGCTCGACGGCGCGCGTGTACTGCTCGTCAAGGTTCTCCAGTCCGCTGACCCTGATCTGCAAGTCGCGCAGCAGGCCGTCCTCTACACCGTAGATCCACCCGTACACCGTAAGCTGCTGCCCGCGCAGCCACGCCTTCTGCACAATGGTGGTCTGGCTGACATTCACCACCTGCTCGATCACGTTCAGCTCGCTCAGGCGCCGCTCCTCCTCGTCAGTATCGCCGCAGGCGGCCAGCCGCGACGCGTGCTTGCGGCGCACATCCTGAACGTGCTGCAGCCAGTTGTCGATCAGGCCGAGGTGGTGAGAGTGCAGCGCGGCATGGATGCCGCCGCAGCGATAGTGGCCGCAGACAATAATGTGGTCGACCTGCAGCACCTCGACCGCGTACTGGAGCACAGAGAGGCAGTTGAAGTCGGTGTGGGCGACGATGTTGGCTACGTTGCGGTGGACGAACATCTCGCCGGGCAGCAGGCCCACAAGCTGGGTCGCCGGGACCCGGCTATCTGAGCAGCCGATCCACAGGTAGGCGGGGGTCTGCTGGCCCGTGAGTCGCTGGAAGAAGTACGGATCCTGGGTGGTGACAGCCTCGGCCCAGGCGCTATTGTTCGCCAGCAATTCTTCGACGGTGCGCATAGTATCTCACGGTCGCCCCGCCCTCTGCCTGATCAACATATAGTCAGGCGGACGGCGCGAGCATCATTGGTGCAGGGGCTGTTGCCACCTAATCCTAGCGCCGGCAGTTACAGCGCGGCCGCCTGCCTGGCGGGCGCTCAGCGCGCTGTGTAGCCACCGTCGACGACCATAGCGTGGCCGGTAACAAACGAGGCCGCGTCCGAGCAGAGATAGGCCACCGCGGTGGCGATCTCCTCGGGGCGGCCCAGGCGAGCCATCGCGTGCAGGCCCTCGACCATAGCGCGCCGCTCGGGATCGCTGGTCACGCCGGTCCGCGCCAGCATGGGCGTCTCGACGAAGCCGGGGCAGACGGCGTTCACCCTGATGCCGCGCGTCGCGTACTCAAGGGCGGCCGTCTTGGTCAGGCCAATCACACCGTGCTTGGCCGCCACATAGGCCGCGGCGCCCGCGAAGCCAACCGTGCCAAGCACCGAGGCGATATTGACGATCGCCCCCCCGCGGCCGCGCATCGCCGCGATCTCGGCGCGCATACAGTAGAAGACGCCGCTCAGGTTAATCGCGATCGTGCGATCCCACACCGCCACGGGCA
>JAAXUL010001138.1 GCA_013336035.1 Chloroflexales bacterium | reverse complement strand
CGCGCCCATCGAGGGCGGCCGCCCGGCCAGCTTCACCGTCGCCGAGCTGGCGGCGCTCTTCGCGCCGCCGGCCGGCTGCGAGCACTTCTTCAGCCCGCGCGACATCCAGGACCGCCTTGGCTGCAGCGAGAGCAGCGCCCACCGCCTGATCCGCGACGCGCTCGAGGCCGGGGCGATCACGCGTGCGAGCCGCGGCACGTACCAGACCCTCGCCCCCACGACCTGATCGCACGTTCGCCCTCAGGAGGACACACATGTTCCCTTCGGCCACATCATGGGACAGATCTGCCGTATCATGGCAGGCGAAGTCACGCCCGCGCCACATCTTGGAGCCCGCCATGATCCGCCTGACCGCCGAGCTGCAGCCCGTCAGCGGCGCGACCCTCGCCGACCTCAACGAGAACCTGATCCGCGAGCACATCACGACCGCCGTTGGCCAGCGGGCCTATGGCGAGTCGACCGAGCCGCGGGACTACCTCCTGCGCCACCGCTGCGTGCAGGAGATCGACGGGCAGCTCGTCCCGACCCTGATCGGCATGCTCAGCTTCGGCCGCGACCCGAGCGGCTGGCTCCCCCACGCCGGGATCGACATCGTGCAGTTCAGCAGCCCGCAGCCCAACTCGACCAAGATGCTGCTCTCGCGCCAGGTGCGCGGCGACATCGTGAGCCTGATCGACCAGACCGCCGAGCTGCTCTGGGCGCGCACCGAGCACCGCATCGCCCTGCGCGGCACGCGCCGGGTGGAGCTCGACGCCTACCCGCTCGTCGTGCTGCGCGAGCTCACCGCGAACACGGTGCTGCACCGCGACTGGTCCCTCACCGGCTCGCGCATCCGGGTCCAGCTGTTCCCAGATCGCATCGAGTGGATCAGCCCCGGCGGGTTCCCGGGCCGGCGCAAGAAGGTCTCATTCGAGACCCTGCTCCACGAGCACGAGCTGCGCAACCACCACCTCGCCCAGATCCTCTACCTCAGCGGGCGCCTGGAGGCCTTCGGCCTCGGCTACGACTCGGTGGCCGAGGCGATGCGCCTCGCCCCCCGCATCCCTGTCGTCACGAGCACCCCCGAGTGGTTCTCGATCTGTGTCTGGGGCAAGAAGCTGCGGGACGAGGTCCAGCCCGCCCCGCTCTCGGAGCTGTCACCACGCCAGCGGCAGATCCTCGACCTGCTGCGTGCGGGCCCCACCTACTCGGTCCAGGAGCTCGCCGAGGAGATGGGCGAGACGCCGCGGACCATCCAGCGCGACCTCCGCCTGCTCCTCGACGAGAGCCGCGTCATCGCCGATGGCAACACGCGCAACCGGCGCTACCGAGCGGGGAACCTTGACGAGGGCGGCACCGGGTAGGGAGCGCAGCAGGACGCCCTACAGGGACGGGGACACAGCGGGCTGCCAAACCGCGTGACGTGTCGCAAAACCGCCCGCTCTGCGCGATCTTGTGCACCTCGCGACGCCCGTTCTCGGCATCAGAACGCGCTAACGTGAGCCTCGTCGCAAAATGTCGCGAATGTTGTCGTGAATGTCGCAAATAATCGGGTCCGCAGTCCCGGCTTTTCCGCATCAGGACGCCATCATCGAAACGTTATCCACAGCCCCGGAGGCAGACATAAGCATAGCGGCGATGTCGCAAAAGGCGATTTACGACATCGGGCGAGGGGGAAACTGGCGCGAATATGGCGCGAGAAAGCCTTGAGTCAGGCCAGGCGTTCTGCTAGACTCATGCGCCAGAGGCCGTGCCAGCAGTGATGATGAATCGGGAGATACGGGAAGAGAGGGCGGCCGCGCAGAGGTCTCGCACGGCTGTACTCGGTTAAAGCAGGACAACCCCGCGAGCGCTCGGAAACGGTTTGGCAGGCCACCGAGCGCCCGCGGCATCCCCCAGGTCCGCCAGCACGCTGGCAGATCCGGTGTTGGTTGTCTTACTCCATAGTAGCATCCGCACGATCCCGGGTCAACCCACGGCTGGGCTCGTCCACGGCGTGCGGAGCACTGAGGAGCCCCTATGCCTGCCTGGTAGCCAGGACCACATCATGTCGCACGCCCAATAGGGTAGCCGTCCGTATGTAGCACGTCGTCCCGCACCGATACGTGGTGAATCGGCACCACACCGCCACCATCTGAACTAGCCTTCTCACCCTCGTGGTCGCGCGTCGCGCGGTCGTGTTGGCTTTGTATTGCCGTCGACCCGGGTGAGCACGACAGGAGCACGGTGATGTTCCTCACCAGTACCCAGCAGGAGCCCTTGGCGCTCCCCTCAGCCGAGCGCGGCGGCCTCCCACAACAGACGCCTAGCCCATCCACCTACGTGCCGCTTCCACGCCGGATGCTGGAGGACCTCCGCGACGCCCCCGTCGCCATCGGCGTGTACGCCCTGCTCGGCCGCCTCTATCAGACCACGGGCACGGCCGTCCCGCTCTCGCCGGGGGACCTCCAGGCCTACGATCCCGCCCTCAGCTACGGGGCGGCCCGCCGCGCCCTCGACCGCCTCGGTGACAGCGGCTACGCCGTCGCCGAGGGCACGGACGGCCGCAAGCTCACCTACCGCCCCACCTGGGGCCGCATCGCTGATGCCCCACGGCCCTGGGACCGCCTGAGCGCCTCGCAGGGCCGCCCAAGACACATCTCGGTCGTCCGGCTCGACGACCGCCTGCTCGACCTGTGCCTGGGCCGCCTGCGCCCGAGCGCGGCCCACGCGGCGGTGGTCGAGCGCTACGTCACAGCCCCGCTCCTCGGCCTCCGGGACGTAGGCGGGTACGCGCTGACCCTGGCGGGGCTGGGCGGGGAGCGGCCGGCCCTTAGCCGCCTGGGCCTGCTCAGCCCCGACGGCTCCCCGCTCCCGCTCCCCGACAACCAGACCATCCTCGCCATCGCCTCGCAGCGTC
>JAAXUL010000346.1 GCA_013336035.1 Chloroflexales bacterium | reverse complement strand
AGCCAGCGGGCGCGGGAGCCCTGGGCCATGAGCTGCTCGAGGGCGGGCACCAGGTCGGGCCTGCCAATGTCCAGCTCCTCGAGGCGGGCGACGTGGCGGGCGCCGATGGGCACCCCGGCGCGGCCCGTCGCCTGCCACGGGATAGCCCAGCCGTGACGCCCGCAGCGCAGCTGCAGGTCGCCGGCGCGGGCGCCGGCGGCGGCCATGGCCACGACCTCGAGGCGCAGCTTCTCGCCGGGGGCGATCACCCCGCTGGCCTGGCGCTGGGGCTTGCCGGCAACCAGCAGGCGCACCTCGGCGTCGGCGCGCGCGGGGCTGCTCAGCTCCCAGCGGAGGGGCGCCAGGGCCATGTTGTGCAGCACGAGGGGCTGGGGGCGGCCCCAGATGCGCCAGCTCTTGAGGGGCACATCGCCGAGCTGCAGGCGCGGCGGGTCGAACTGGAGCAGGGGGCTGCCCTCGGCGGGCGCCATAGCTATGAGCAGCGTGTCGAGGGGCGGTCGGCGGGGCGGGGCGGCCCGCTGGGCGGCGCGCAGGCTGTAGCGCAGGGCGCCAAGCGTCGCGTCGGGGTGAGTGGCGAGCCAGCGCTCGAGGGCCCCGTTGCTCACGGCGGGCTCGATCAGGCGCGGCGCGCGGCGGATAACCTCGGTAAGGTCGCGCCCGTCGTTGATCGCCACCCCCGAGCCGAGGAGCAGAGGCAGGGCCGGGGCCGGGGCGCCGAGCTCCGAGCGCAGGGCCGCGGCCGTAGGGCAGCGGCGGCCCGGGTCGAGGTCGAGGGCCCGGCGCAGGGCTGGGGCCAGGCGAGGGGCGGCGCGGTCGAGCCGCTCGAGGTCGAACTGGAGCGGGGCCGAGGCCGGGTCGAGGCCGGTCAGCAGCTCGTAGCAGGTGACGGCCAGGGCGAAGACGTCGGCGCGCTCGTCGTGGCCCCAGCTGCCCATCTGCTCGGGGGGCGCGTAGCCGGGGGTGCCGTGGCGGGGGCGCGGCCTGCGGGGCGGGCGCCGCGTCAGCGTGTGGGCCGCCCCAAGGTCGATCAGGGCCAGGGCCCCGTCGGGCCGCAGCACCAGGTTGGCCGGCTTCAGGTCGCCGACCACGATCGGCACCTCGCGCGTGTGCAGGTAGGTTAGTAGGTCGCAGAGCTGCGTGGCCCAGGCCATGACGCTCCGCTGCTCCTGTGGGGCGAGGCGGGCGATAGCCAGCAAGGGCTGGCCGGGCACCAGGTCGCGCGCGAGCCAGGCGCCGCGGGGGCCGCTCTCGAGCTTGTAGAGGCGGGGCAGGGCGGGGTGGCGCAGACGCCTGAGCAGGCCGCCCTCCCAGCGCAGCACGGTCTCGGCCTCGGCGCGGGCGTCGGCGCCAAGGTCGCTGCGGGCCACCTTGACGGCCACAGGGGCGCGGGCGCGGCCCAGGTCCTCGGCGGCGAAGACCACGGCCTGGCCGCCGTGGCCCACCGCCGAGCCCAGCCGAAAACGACCGCCTAGCGTGTCGCCAGGGGCAACGCCGCAGTTGGGGGTGGCCGGCGGCCTGAGCCGGACTGTCTGTCCCACGTTCACCATAGGAACGATTGTGCCATAATGACGCGCCGCACGCAACTATAGGCCGGTGGCACGTTCTTGGTTATGGTGACCTTTCCCTACAGCTTGCCTGGGCGCTGGATCATCTGATAGGATTGGAATGAGGAGGACCATCAGCATATGCCGTCAATCACCGTGACGATCAATGGCCAGCGGCAGACCATCGAAGCCCCTCCGGACATGCCGCTGCTCTGGCTACTGCGCGACCTCGTCGGCCTCAGTGGAACGAAGTATGGCTGTGGCGTCGGCGTCTGCGGCGCATGTGTTGTCCATCTGGACGACGAGCCCGTGCGCGCGTGCCTGACCCCGGTCGCCCTGGTGGATGGGCGCAGGGTCACCACGATCGAGGGGCTGTCGGCCGAACACAGCCACCCTCTGCAGCAGGCCTGGCTGGCCGAGGATGTGCCACAGTGTGGCTACTGCCAGTCCGGCCAGATCATGAGCGCCGCGGCCCTGCTTGCGAAGAACCCCCACCCTGGCGAGAGCGAGATTATCGCGGCGATGGAGAATAACTTCTGTCGCTGCGGCACATACCAGCGCATCAGCCGGGCCATCCGCCGGGCCGCTGAGGAGGCTGGAAAGTGAATGACAGACGAGTCCTCAGCCGCCGCAGCTTCCTGATTGTCTCAGCGACCGCTGGGGCCAGCGTCCTGGTTGGCGGCGGCATCTTCGCCTATCGCCGGCTCCTCCAGCGGGGGGACGAGCCGCTCGCCCCCTCGACTCGCCCCGATGTATGGGTCCGCATCGACACAGACAATACCGTCACCGTCACTGTCGCGAAGTCGGAGATGGGCCAGGGCGTGCGCACCTCGATGGCGATGATCGTCGCCGAGGAGCTCGACGCCGACTGGTCGCAGATCAGGGTTGAGCAGGCGCGCGCGCACCCGCAGTACGGCAATCAGTTTACGGGGGGCAGCGAGAGCACCCGGCAGCTCTGGGCCCCGCTGCGCACAGCCGCCGCGACGGCGCGCCAGCTGCTGGTCACCGCCGCGGCGCAGACCTGGCAGGTAGATACGACGGCCTGCCAGACCGGGGATGGCTATGTGGTGCATGGCGCCACGGGGCGCCGGTTTAGCTACGGCCAGCTGGCGGTGGCGGCCGCGAGCCTGCCGGTCCCCGAGACGCCGCCGCAGCTCAAGCATGTGGCCGACTTTAAGCTCATCGGAACGCCGACCGCCCGAATCGACAACCCGCGGGTGGTAGACGGCAGCGCCGTCTATGGCCTGGACGTGCGGGTCCCGGGGATGCGCTACGCCACGGTCGCGCGGTCGCCAGTCTTTGGCGGCAAAGTCGCCAGCTTCGATGCGACCCAGACAAAGGCGGCTGCCGGCGTGCTCGAGGCGGTCCAGATCTCGACAGGGGTCGCCGTTGTGGGCGAGACCACCTGGGCGGTAATGCTCGGCCGCGCCCAGCTGAAAGTGACCTGGGCCGAGGGCCCGAACGCGCAGCTCAGCAGCGAGAGTATCCTGCGGGATCTGCTGGCCCAGGCGCAGCCGCTAGAGCTGAAGGCGCCGGTCGCTCGTACGCTCGAGGCCATCTACACGCTGCCGTATCTGGCCCACGCCCCCATGGAGCCGATGAACGCCGTCGCCGATGTGCGCGCCGACCGCTGCGAGATCTGGGCGCCGACGCAGAATCCGCTCGCGGCGCGGGATCTGGTCGCCAGGCTGCTAAACCTGCCTGCTGACGCGGTGACCGTGAATGTGACGCTGCTCGGGGGGGGCTTCGGCCGCCGGCTAGAGAGCGACTATATCGCCGAGGCGGTCGAGATCTCCAAGGCCGTGGGCGCCCCCGCCCAGGTGGTGTGGAGCCGTGACGACGATATGCGGCACGACTTCTACCGGCCCGCGAGCCAGCATGCTCTGCGCGCCGGCCTCGACGAGGCGGGCCTGCCGGTCGCCTGGTCGCACAACTTCGTGACGCCGGGTATCTCCTGGCATGTCAAGCCCTGGCTCGTGGCCAGCATGGACCTGCCCTACACGATCGCGTCGGTGAACCAGGACGCGATCATCGCCCCGCAGCCGGTCCCCACCGGCACATGGCGCTCGGTCCACCGCTCGCAGACGACCTTCGCCAGCGAGGGGTTTTTCGACGAGCTGGCGGTCGCGGGGGGGGTGGACCCGCTCGCGCTGCGCCTGCGGCTTGCCGCATCGCCGCGCATGCAGCGGGTACTGGCTATGGCTGCCGAGCGCGCCGGCTGGGGGGGGCCGCTCCCCGCCGGGTCTGGGCGCGGCATCGCCTGCCTGTACGATTATGGCTCGTTCATCGCCCAGGTGGTCGAGCTGTCGGTCGCGGACGGCCAGATCATAGTGCGGCGGGTGGTGTCGGCGGCGGACTGCGGGATTGCGGTAAACCCGCGGACGATTGAGGCCCAGATCGAGGGCGCGGTGATCGACGGCCTGGCGACGGCGCTCAGCGCCGAGATTACGGTGCAGGGCGGGCAGGTGGAGCAGCAGCAGCTCAGCGACTACGGCTGGCTGCGGATCAGCGCTGTGCCACGGATCGAGACCTATCTTGTGCCGAGCCAGGAAGAGCCCGGCGGCGTCGGCGAGCTGGGCTATCCGGCCATCCCGCCCGCGGTGGCCAATGCCGTGTACGCCGCCACCGGCAAGCGTATCAGGCGCCTGCCGATCAGGCTGGCCGAGGCGGGCTAGCGGCCTGGCACGCTGACGATAAGGTGCACGGGCGCCCACCCGAGGGGCGTCTGTGCATCAGCCGCCGGGGTGCCGACGGTGGAAGCGGATCATAGTCAGCGCTGACTATTTTTTCCGAAAATCGGCTATAATGGGCGGCGTCATAAGCGAAGTAGGAGGCTCTATGTCTGCCACCAGCCGCAACGCCGACCTCGACCCTCAGGCGCGGCGCCGTATCCTTACCGTCCTCTTCCTCGGCGTCTTCATGGCCGCTCTGGATGTGGCGATCATCGCCCCGGCCGTGCCGGCCCTGCGCGATGCCTTCGGCATCGACAATAGCCAGATCGGCATGGTGACGATCGTCTTCAGCCTGTTCATTATGAGCAGCACGACCCTGATGGCGGCTCTGAGCGACCGCTACGGGCGCCGCCCGATCTACTTACTCTGCGTGGCCGGCTTCGCCCTCGGCTCGCTGGTGATCGCCTTCGCGCCATCATTCTGGGTGGTGCTGCTCGGGCGAGCCATCCAGGGTTTCAGCGCTGGCGGCGTGAACCCGACGGCCAGCGCGGTGGTCGGCGACGTCTTCCCGCCTGCCGAGCGGGGCAAGGCCCTGGGCCTGATCGGGGCGACCTTCGGCATGGCCTTTCTCCTCGGGCCTCTGGTCGCCTCGCTGATCCTTGCCGTCCTCTCGTGGCACTGGATCTTTCTGATCAACCTGCCCGTGGCTGCCGTCGTGCTCTGGCTGGGTAACCGCAACCTGCCCCGAGTCGGGGCCTCGGGCTCGCCCGCGCCGATCGACTGGCCAGGCATCCTGCTAGTGGCGGCGACCCTCAGCTGCCTGGTGCTCGGCATCAACCGCGTGATCGACAAGTCGCTCGGTGTGACCCTCTGGCCGGCCCTACTGGCCATCGCCGCTCTGTGCGTCCCGGCGCTGATCGCTGTCGAGCGGCGCGCCGCGCGGCCCGTGGTGCCCCTGAACCTGTTCACCACCCGTCAGCTCGCCCTGACCTACATCCTCTGCGTCGGGGCCGGCTTCGGTATGGGCAGCGTGGTCTTCATCTCCTCGGTGGCCGTCGCGGGGCTTGGCATCGCCGCGAAGCAGGCCGGGATGCTGCTGCTCCCGCTGGTCGTGGTCTCGGCGGCAGGCTCGATGGGCTTCGGGCGGCTGCTGAACACCCTGGGCTCACGCCTGGTGATGCTGATCGGCTTCGGCACCCTCGCGGCCGGCTCGGCTATGCTGCCTCTCACGGGAACGGGCCTGGGCCTGTGGGTCTTTATGCCGGCCAGCATGCTTGTGGGCCTCGGCGTGGGGATCGTGGTCGGCGGCACCCTGCGCACGATCGTGCTCAATGAGGTGGGCGCCGAGCAGCGGGCCGCCGCCCAGGGTCTGATCAATGTCTCGATCAGCGTGGGGAGCCTGCTGGTAGTGGCGGCCCTGAGCACGCTGGCCGACGCGCGGGGCGGCGGTATGAGCGGCCTCGCTGTGGCCTACCTGACCGCCTCTGCGATGATGGCCGTGATGTTCCTGCTGAGCCTGGGCCTCAAGGCCCACGGCGAGGAGATGGGGGTGGCTGTCGCTACGGGGGAGGCGACAGGGGCCTAGCTGAGCCTGCGCACCAGCGAGCGCCGCATGGTGTGGTAGCCATGGCGCTCGTAGAAGGACAGCGGGCCATCGGGGAACTCCCAGACGTCGAGCTGGATCTCGCTGGCGCCCCGGTCGCGGGCCCAGGCCTCGGCGGCGGCCAGGAGCAGAGCGCCAAGGCCCTCGCCGCGGGCGTGCTCGGCCACCATCAGGCTCTGCAGGTAGGCGTACTTGCGCGGCACCACGGGCGCGCTCGGGTCGCTCTGGCGCAGGTAGACCTCGACGACGCCAGCCAGCTCACCGTCAAGCTCGGCCACGATCAGGTTCGAGCCGTGGCCTGCCGCCAGGCTCGCCAGGCGCGCTGCGAGCTCCTCGCGGTGGCGGCCGGCCGGGTCGCGCATGGTCGTAAGCCTGTCGGGCACGCCGCGGGTGTGGAAGTCGTGGAAGTCGAGGAACAGCTCGCAGAGGGCGTCGCAGTCGGCGGCCTCGGCGGGGCGGATGGTCACAGGGGGATGGATAAACATAGGGGTGCCTGCCTTCGTGGCACGGGGGTGCGCGGCCTCGCGCACGCGCCGTCGTGGCGCTCTGCTGGTTGTGCTGTGCTCCCTGATCGTATCGGCGCGATTCGGGGCGCACTCAGTGTACCGCGCCCCTGGCACGGGAGTGTCTTCTGTGGTCTTTTCGCAACCGAGTTGCCGGCATTGTCTAGACCGGTCCGATGGACCTGCCAGGCTAACGCTCGGTGTGGCCCTCGCACTCGTAGAGGCGGGCGAGGCCCTGGGCGGTGCGGCGGAACATAGTCACGAGCTCGGGCGGCTCGTGGACGATGCAGGCGTCGCCGTAGCGGAGGAGGATCTGGCGCGCCTGCCAGAGGTTGGTGACGCTGCCCGTGACCTCGGCGCTACCATCGGGGAGGTAGACGATCCGGGTGTTGGGGAAGTACGCCGCCACATCGCGCCGGCGGGAAACCTGGGGCGCCAGGGTGTAGCGCACGGTGCAGGTTGGCGGCGAGATCCGCGCCGGCGGGAGCATCGTGGGCAGCACTATGGCCGTGCCTGGCACGATGCGGTCGAGCCTATAGTCGATGGCCGCGTGGGTTGTCTCGCCGCTCCTGGGGGTCACCTCAAGCACGGTGGCGTCAAGGTAGCTGTGCCCCTCGGGGCGAACCGTGATGCCGTACGGGGCGACGCGGTGGCGGCGGGGGTGCTCGGTATCGAAGGTGCTGAGGTAGTCGAAGCAGAGCTCGCGCCGCTCGTCGATAGCCTGCTTCACGACGGCGAGGGTCTGCTGATCGATCGGGCCGGCGCCGCGGCTCACGCCGAGGCGCATGGTGCTGCGGCGGCGCCGATGCTGGGCCTGGCGTGCCGGCGGGAGCAGCAGGACAATGCGCTCGAGCAGATCGCGCAGGTTGGCGTGCTGGGGCAGCCCGCTCCCATCAGGGAAGCTAGCCTCCAGGAAGGCCAGCGCCTCCATACAGGGGTCGGGCAGATCGAGCAGGGCCAGCTCGCCGAGGTCGTCGAGCACATAGCGGCGCGAGGGCCGGTGGTAGCGAATCTGGCACCCGTACTCGCCCTTGAGTGCGTCGAAGTCGTGCTTGAGCGCGGCGGCGGCGGCCACGGGGTAGCCCTGCTCGCCGAGCTCGCCGTTGATCGCGGCGACCAGATCGCCACTGGTGGCGGGGCTGCGCAAGAGCGTGCGCACCAGCAGCAGGCGCCGCCGAAAGGTCAGCCAGGAGCTGCGCTTGGTACCGCCAGACGGGTGAGTCATAGCGTCGGCTCGTCGCTGTATGTCTTTAGGATGAGGCGCATCTAGTATAGCACAGGCTCGGGGCTGTGACGCGTAGCGAGGGCTATGTGACGTGTCGCCGCTGCAAGTGTCTCAGCCTCGGGATGTGGAAACGGCTGCCTTGCGGCAGCCGTCAGGGGTGTTGAGGGGTGCGACAGTGGGGAAGAAGTGGAAATGTACCGGGGCGAGTCTGTCACACCATCGCCCCGGTCTGTGAAGAGTATAACGAT
>JAAXUL010001137.1 GCA_013336035.1 Chloroflexales bacterium | reverse complement strand
GGCAGATCGCCGGCCAGCAGCGCGGCGGCGCCCGCGAGGTCGCCGGGCAGCTCGAGGACCTGGGCGAGCACGTTGGCGGTGCCGATGGGGACGATGCCGAGGGGCACGTTGGTGCCGACAAGGGCGTCGGCGACAAGCGAGACCGTGCCGTCGCCGCCGGCTGCCACCACCAGGTCGGCGTCACAGGCTATGGCGGCCTGCACCAGGGCGGGGATGTCCTCGCCCTCGGCGCCGGTGGTCTCATAGATCTCGACCTTTCGGTCGTCCGAGGCCAGGTGCTCCTCGAGGGTGGCGCGGACCATGGCGCCATCGCTGGTGCCCGCGACCGGGTTCAAAACGACAAACACGTTGCGCGCGCGGCGCGGCTCCTCGCCCATAGAAGGGTCTCCTTCGTCCTGAGGTGTATCGCCCTAGGGAAGGCAAGAAGCGTGCCGCGGGCGAGCCTACACCCACCCCCGCGCTCGCTCGACGGCGCGGGCCCAGCGGCCGAGCAGCTCGGCGCGCTCGACGGGGGGCATGCACGGATCGAAGACCCGCTCGCTGCCATCGAGGAGGGGGGGGAGCGCGGCGAGGCTGGGCCAGACCCCGGCGCCCAGGCCCGCCAGCAGGGCCGCGGCGCGGGCGCTCGTCTCGGTGTCGTGGGCGCGCACGAGGCGCACGCCGGCCACGTCGGCCTGCACCTGGCAGGCCAGGTCGCTGTTGGATAACCCGCCGCCGACACGCAGCTCGGCGATGCTCACCCCGCCCTCGCGCTCCATCGTGTCAAGGATGTCGCGCAGCTGGCAGCCGATCGACTCGAGGAAGGCCCGCGCCAGATGCCCCGGGGCCGTGCCGAGGGTCATGCCGAGGATGGTGCCGCGGGCGCTGCGGTCCTCGGAGGGCACCCCGAGGCCGGTGAAGGCGGGCACGAAGGCCACCCCGTCGCTGCCCGCCACGGCGCCCGCCAGGGCGTCGAGGTCGCTGGCGCGGCGGATGAGGCGCATCTGGGTCAGCCAGCGCACGGCGGCGCCGGTGACGGTCATATCGGCCTCGAGGGTGTAGGCCGGCTCGCCGCCGATCTCCCAGGCCAGATAGGTCTTGCACACGCCCTGGGGCGGGGCGACGGGGCCGGCGACGACGTTGACGAACGAGGCGGTGCCGTGGGTGGCGGCGGCCTCGCCGCGGCGGCGGCAGTCGTAGCCGAAGAGCCCGGCCTGCTGGTCGGTGATCATGGCCGTGACGGGCACGGCGGCGGCGCCAATGTGCAGCTCGCCGAAGGGGTAGAGGGTCGGGCGGGCCGCCGGGAGGGCGGCGCGGGGCAGGCCGAGGTAGTCGACCCACTCGTCCCAGAGGGCGCGGCGGCGGGGGTCGAAGACGGTCATCGCCTGGAGCAGCGAGTAGTCGAGGGCGTGCTCAGCGGGGCGGCCGAGGGCCTGCACGAGCCAGCCCGCCGCGAGCGAGACGCGCAGGCGGCCCTCGGCGGCGGCGCGGCGGAAGGCCTCGTCGTGGCGCATGCGCCAGGCCATGTGCATGGCCGAGGAGTAGGCGCCGGGGAACTGGCCGAGGTGGGCGCGCCGCTCGGCGCCGTGCTCCCAGCGGCCGGCCTCCTCGACGAGCGGGGCGGTGCGCAGATCCTGCCAGGTGATGGCGTTGCCGATCGGGCGGCCGCTGCGCCGATCCCAGGCGAAGGTGGTGTCGCGCTGCGAGGTGATGCCGCAGGCGACGATGGCGGACAGGGCGCCGCCAGCGCGGGCCACGGCCTCGTCGACGGCCTCGCGAACGCTGCGGGCCACCGCGGCGGGGCGCTGCTCGACCCAGCCGGGGCGCGGGTAGAGCCGAGTGAGGGGGCGGTAGCCGTAGCCGCGGACGCGCCCGCCCTCGTCGAGCAGGACGGCGCGGCTGCCGCTGCCGCCCTGGTCGATCCCAAGCACCAGTCTCTCGGCCACAGCGCCTCCCAATGGTCGGGCATGGATTCCGCGCGCCATTATACCGCGCCCGCGGGGGCATGGTAG
Organism: Chloroflexales bacterium; assembly: GCA_013336035.1. Lineage (GTDB taxonomy): Bacteria > Chloroflexota > Chloroflexia > Chloroflexales > Chloroflexaceae > CAIWXH01. The sequence goes on along the minus strand of JAAXUL010001137.1, from coordinate 894 downwards.
AATAGGGCGAGTCTCTGATCCGTGACATCGGAACACCCGCGAGCCCTATGCCCATCGCCTACCAGGAGCAGGCCCAGCTGACGTGCCCCACGTGCGGCGCCGACTTCGAGGCGCTAGTCTGGCTGATCCTCGACGCCCAGGAGCAGCCCGCCGCCGTCGAGGCCCTGCTGCGCGACGAGCTCAATCTGGTGCGCTGCCCCAGCTGCGGCGCCGGCGGCCCGGCCGGGGTGCCCCTCCTGTACCACGATGCCCTGGCCCGCCGCGTGATCTTCGCCCCGGCCCCCGGCGCCGCCGAGCACGAGTGGCGCGACCAGGCCCGCGATCTCCACGCGGTCCTGGTCGGCTCGCTCCCCGAGGATCAGCGTCGCCCCTACCTCGCCGACGTCGATATCGCCCAGGACCTCGCCGGCATCGCCCATCGGCTGCGGCGGGCGCGGCAGCGCCGGCCGCCGGCCGAAGACGCCCAGCCGCAGCCTACAGCTGCGGCCCACCGAACGGCTGGCGGCGAGGCAAGGGCCACCCCCAGCGATGGCACCCCGCCGCTGCTGCTCGCCGTCGAGGCGATGCTCGGCGCCGACACGCTCGAGGACCTGGAGCAGGTGCTGGCCGCGCACCCGGTCCTGCTCGACCCGGCCACCGAGGCGACGCTAGCCGAGCTGGCCCAGGTGGCCGTCGAGCAGCGGGCCTACGATGTGGCCGACAGCCTGCGCGAGGCCCGGGCCCTGCTCGCGCGCATGGGGGCCGCCGCGCACCCCGCCGCGCGCGGCCCGCCCGACGAGCCCGAGCTGACGGACATCCCCGAGGTCGTCCTCCAGGCCCTGCTGCGCGCCCAGAGCGGCGCCGAGCGTGAGGCGACCGCGACCGCCTCCCCGCTGCGGCTGCGCCCCGAGGCCG
>JAAXUL010001136.1 GCA_013336035.1 Chloroflexales bacterium | reverse complement strand
GCCAAAGAGGACCGCAAGCGCTTCCCGGAGATCCTGCAGGCCGGCACCGACGAGCAGCCCTACTACACCAATTCCAGTCAGTTGCCCGTGGGCTTCACCGACGATCCCTTTGAGGCTCTCTCCCGGCAGGAGGAGCTCCAGCGGATTGACGCGGCTGTGACCCGCGGCCAGTCGCTCGCCCATGTTGAGACGGTGCGAAGACACAAGGACGGTCACCTGCTCGACGTTTCACTGACCTTCTCGCCAATTGTCGACGCGGCCGGCGTACGCATTGGTATCTCCACGATCGCGCGTGACATCGGCGAGCGTAAGCGTGTCGAGCAGCTGCTCCAGCGCCAGACAGCCCTCACCCACCTGCTCCAGGTCGTTGCCGTAGCAGCAAACCAGGCGACCTCAGTGCGCGAGGCGTTGCAGATCACCATCGACGCCGTCTGTGCCGAGATCGGCTGGCCGGTCGGGCACGTCTACCTCGCCGAGGAGGGAGAGAGCGAGCCCTTGCACCCGAGCGACATCTGGCACCTCGACGAGCCTGAGCGCTTCAAGGCCTTTGTGGCGATTACCGAAGCTTTGCCCACCAGCACGCCCGACGACCTTCCCGCCCGCGTGCTTGTCAGGGGCCAGCCCGAATGGATCGCTGACCTCGCCGTCCACCCCACCCAGCCGCGCTTCAGCCTGATCAGCAACCTGGGCGTGCGCTGTGGCTTCGCCTTCCCGGTGCTCGTCGGGGCTGAGGTCGCGGCGGTGCTTGAGTTCTTCGCCGCCGAGCCACAGACACCTGACGCCGCGCTGCTCGAGGTGATGGCCAACGTCGGCACCGAGCTTGGCCGCGCGATCGAGCGCGATCGCGCCGACCAGGCGCTGCGCCGGAGCGAGCAGATGTACCGCACCCTCGCCCGCAACCTCCCCAACGGCTCAGTGCTGCTGTTTGACCGCCAGCTGCGCTTCACCTTCGCCGACGGGACGGCACTGGCGGATGTTGGGCTGTCCCGAGAAGCAGTGGAGGGCCGGACCCTCCACGAGGTACTCTCACCCGCGGCTGTGGCACGGTTGGAGCCGATCTACGAGGCTACGCTCAGTGGAGCGCATACCGAGCTCGAGATTGAGGTGGCCGGTTATGTTTACCACAGCCACTTCTTGCCGGTACAGGATGGGCACGGCGCCGTCATTGCCGGGATGGCGATGTCCTACGACATTACTGAGCTGAAACGGGTCGAGCGTGAGCTGCGCGAGGAGCGCGAGCAGCTCGCATGCCGGGTCGCCGAGCGCACCGAGGAGCTCAGCCTGGCCAACGCCGAGCTCGCCCGCGCCGCACGGCTGAAGGACGAGTTCATGGCCACCATGAGCCACGAGCTTCGCACCCCGCTCAATGCCATCCTCGGCCTGGCTGAAATTCTCCAGGAGAGCATCTACGGGCCGGTCGTGGCGAAGCAAGCGGAGGCGCTTCGGGGCATTGAGGAGAGCGGACGCCACCTGCTCAGCCTGATCAACGACATTCTGGACCTCTCAAAAATCGAGGCCGGGCGACTTGAGCTGGAGGTTGAGCCGATCGAGATCAACCTGCTTTGTCAGGCAAGCCTGCGCATGGTGTCCCAGCTCGCATTGATGAAGCGTATCGCGCTCACATCAAATGCGGATAGCACATCGCTGCTGATCCTGGGTGATACGCGCCGGCTCAAGCAGATCCTGGTCAATCTGCTCACTAACGCGGTCAAGTTCACCCCTGAGGGCGGCAAGGTCGGACTCGAAGTGCGCGCCGATGCCGAGCAGCAATCACTCACCTTCACCGTGTGGGACACCGGCATCGGTATCGCGGCGGAGCACCTCGCCAAGCTCTTCAAGCCCTTCGTCCAGATCGACAGCAGCCTGAGCCGGCAGCATATCGGCACCGGACTAGGGTTGGCGCTGGTGCTGCGGCTCGCCGAGGCCCACGGCGGCAGCGTCGCGGTGGAGAGCGCCGAGGGCCAGGGCAGCCGCTTCAGCGTCACGCTTCCCTGGAGCCAGCCGGCGCAACTGGATGTCTGTCTTGCGGCCCTCATACCGTCGCCTCTGGCCAGACCCCAGGATCAGCAGAGACATGTACTGCTCGCAGAAGATAGCCAGGCAAACATCGCCGTGCTGCTCGACTACCTCCAGACGAAGGGCTACACGGTGACAGTGGCGCGCAATGGTCACGAAGCCCTCGCCGCCGCACAGGCCGAGCCTGTCGCACTCATCCTGATGGATGTGCAGATGCCGGGGATGGACGGCCTGGAGGTGATGCGCCGGCTGCGCGCGGAGGAGGCTACACGGGCAGTGCCCATCATCGCGCTCACGGCGCTAGCGATGCCCGGCGACCGTGAGCGCTGTTTGGCGGCTGGTGCAACTTCCTACCTCACCAAGCCGGTCGGATTGCAGACGCTCCTCGCGACGATCGCGACGGCTCTTGAACAAGAGAAGGCTTAATGGGATATGGACCTCACCAGCGGCTGTCAGAGAGGCCAGCTTCGCGACAACGATCGCCTGTGAGTGTCATCGGACCAGTTCGATGCTTGACAGGATCTAGCTCGCCTGTGTGTCAACTGCCAGCACAACGACGGTTAAGTCATCACTCACTGGCCCAACCAGCGCGGGCAGCGCCAGCACGCGGTGCAGGATATCCTCCGCACCGTGTGCCCCTTCAAGGAGCTCTCCAAGAACCGTGAAGTCGCGGGCAAGCTCCGCCCACGTATCAAGCAGGCCGTCGCTGAACAGGATGAGTGTATCGCCTGGCACCAGGCGGAGTGTCCCCTGGCGAAAGGGTTCAGGCTGTGGTACCCCAACTGGTGCTCCGCCGGGCTCGAGCTCCTCCACCGAGCCATCGCCATGGCGTAGTAAGGCCAGCCCATGCCCCGCATCGATGTACTGAA
>JAAXUL010001135.1 GCA_013336035.1 Chloroflexales bacterium | reverse complement strand
GTGTTACCCCACAGCTCGCCCACGGGCGGGCGCCGCTCGCCGCCGGCCAGCCCCAGGCACAGGCGCGGGGCGACGCTCACCGCCTCGCCGCCGGCGCCGCGTCGCGCGAAGGCCACGACGTGGGCCGCCCGCTCGCCCTCGGCCCCCAGCGGCAGATACTCAGACCCGGTGAAGAGGCCCGGCCGCTCGCGGCGCAGGCACAGCGCCCCATAGGTGACATACAGCTTGACCCGCCCGTCCGCCGCGGACTGAAGCAGATCGGCGGCGAGGCCCGCCAGGTCGCCCTCGCCCATGCGCTCTTGCAGCTCGGCCAGGAGCCGCTGGCGTAGGCTATAGTCCACGGAACGGCGGTTGTCCGGGTCCACCAGGCTCAGGTCCCACAGCTCGCAGCCCTGGTAGATATCGGGCACGCCGGGGGCGGTCAGCTTGATCAAGGTCTGGGCCAGGCTGTTGAAGCGGCCGAAGTAGGCCGCCCGCTCTGCCAGGGCCGCCAGGCTCTCGAGGAAGCGCTTGCTGCGGCGGGGGTCGAGGATACCCTCGACGAAGCGCCGCACCGCGGCATCGTAGGCCTCGTTCGGATTCACCCAGCTGGTGTGGACCTTGGCCTCGCGCGTGGCCTTCTCCATATATTGGGCGATGCGCAGGCAGAACGCGGCCAGATCGGCGCCCATGTCGGGCCAAGCGCCGACCAGGGTCTGGTAGAGCAGATACTCATCGTTGCGCGAGGGCATCGGCTGCCCATCGGCCTCGGTCTTCTTGCGCTGGTTGAGGCGCGACCAGCGGCCCACGGCCTGCCGCCACTCGCGCGGCATCTCCGAGAGGACGTGGATGCGGGCCCGCACATCCTCGCTGCGCTTGGTGTCGTGGGTCGAGGTGGCGAGCAGCGCGTGGGGCCAGCGAGCGGCCCGCTCGGCGGCGCGGCGGTGCATCTCGGCCACGCTCGTGCCGAAGTGCTCGGGGTGGCCGCCGACCTCATTGAGCGCGATCAGGCGATTGTAGACGTAGAAGGTCGTATCCTCGACGCCCTTGGCCATCACCGGGCCGGTGATCTGCTGGAACTTCATAACGAAGCGCAGCACCTCGTCGCGGGCCGCTTCGTCGAAGCTAGACAGGTTGCGCAGCAGCAGCGTGTCGGCGATAAAGTTGAAGATCGTCTCGGCCGTGCGCGGGTTGCGGCGCTTCGCTTCGCGCACGGCGGCCTCGACCGAGCGCTCTGCCCTGGGCGTGACGGTGCCCGGGCCGCTGATGTAGGTGCGGTAGACCGGCAGGCAGGCGATCACCTCGCGGATGGCGAAGGTCAGGCTGTTGAGCGTAAAGTCGCGGTAGTGGCGGTTGCGCTCGGTCAGCCCGTCGAGCATATGGCTCAGGGTGTTGATCTCACTCGCCAGCGAGACGAGCATGATCTCCTTCTTCTTGGCGTTGACCAGGTTGGCGAAGGCCGGCTGTGGCCCGGCCACATCGGTGTAGAGCCGGTCGAGGGCGCGGCGGGCGCTCTGGTCGACGAAGATCCCGTTCACCTCGTTGAGGAAATCGTAGCCCGTGGTGCCCTCGACGGCCCAGTCCTCGGGCAGGCTCTCGCCGTCCGAGAGGATCTTCTCGGCGACGACGTAGAGCGGCCAGCGGGTCGCCTCGGCCGCCGTCGTGGGCTGGCCCAGGGCCGCCTCGATCCATGCCCGCGCCTCCTCGGCGGCGTCCTCGGACACGGCGCCGTCGGCGCCGGCGAGCCGCCGGGCCGTCCAGTAGCTCAGGTAGCTCTCCTGGAGCTGTCGGAAGTAGGCGGGGGGGCTCCAGAGGCCATCAGGGTGGTCGATGCGCAGGCCGCTGGCCTGGCCGTCGGCGAGCAGGCGGAAGATCAGCTGGTGGGTGGCCTGCAGCACCTCGGGCAGCTCGACCCTGATCGCCGCCAGGTCGTTGATGTCGAAGAAGCGCCGGTAGTTGATCTCCTCGGCGGCGACGCGCCAGTAGGCCAGTCGATAGGGCTGCTGGGCGATCAGGGCGTCGAGCAGGTCGAAGCTGGCGGGGTCGCCCACGGCGCCATTGTAGCGCGCGATCGTCGCCTGGATTGCCGCCAGCACGGGCGGGCTGCCCTCGACCAGGCTGCGGAGGCGCCGCTTGATCACCTCTTTCTCGCGGTTGCGCTCGAGGATCTTCTCGCGCGATATGTCGCCGCGCTGGGGCAGGTACGAGAGCGCGGTGAGGATGCTCTGTAGCTCGATCACGGTCGGGTCGTCGGCCCCGTGCGCCTGGATCAGGTCGTCGAGCTGATAGCTCAGCATCTCGCTGTAGCTGCGCGGGGCCAGGGGGAAGGTGTGCTCGTAGTAGTTTAGGAAGAAGGCGCCGCCCTCGTAGCGCAGGCGCAGCTCGCCGGCCTCGAGCACGTCGCCGTACTGGCCGCCGAGGACGGGCAGCAGGACCTTGTCGCGCAGCTGGGCGGGCACGGGGTCCCAGTCGACATCGAAGTAAGGGGCGAAGATCGAGGCGGGCCCGTTCTCGAGCACATCGAGCCACCAGCCGTTGCGCGCGTCGCCGATGCCCATATGGTTGGGGACGACATCGAGGATGAGGCCGAGGTCGCGGCCGGCGAGGGCGGCGCTGAGCTGCTCGAAGGCGGCCTGGCCGCCCAGGTCGGGGCTGATCTGGCCGTGGTCGGTGATATCGTAGCCGTGGCTGCTGCCGGCGCGGGCCGTGAGGATAGGCGAGGTGTAGACATCGCTGATGCCCAGATCGTCGAGGTAGGCGACGAGGGCGGCGGCGGCGGCCAGAGGGAAGGTGGGCGTGATCTGGAGCCTATAGGTGGCGCGGGGTGGGCGGTGCGGCAGCTGACTGAGCATCACTGTGGCGGCGCTTGGCCGGGGCTGCTCTGCTGTGGCCATAGGTCTCCCTTCT
>JAAXUL010000345.1 GCA_013336035.1 Chloroflexales bacterium | reverse complement strand
TGTTATCGACATGCTGATGCCGGAGCTGACGGGGTTGGAGGCAATTGCGGCGATCAGGCGCGACGACCCGCAGGCGCGCATCCTTGTCGTGGCGAGCTTCAGCGAGCGGGCCGATGTGGTCGCGGCGATTCAGGCGGGAGCTCTGGGCTACATGCGTAAGGACGCCCTGCCGCGAGAGCTGCTTCAGGCCATCCGCACGGTGCATCAGGGCGCCCTCGCGCTGCCGCAGGACCTGGCCGTGGCGCTGACACAGCCGCTGCCGCCCGCGCCAGGCCTCACCGAGCTGACAGAGCGTGAGCTCGCCGTGCTGCACCTGCTGGCCGAAGGCCGTGCAAACCACGCGATTGCCCACATTCTGATGATCAGCGATGCCACGGTGCGCTCCCACGTCAGTAGCATCCTCGCCAAGCTGAAGGTCGCCAACCGCACCCAGGCCGCCCTTGTGGCCAGGGAGCATCTGAAGCCGCAGGACACCGCCCGATGAACATAGGTGACGGGCACCGCCAGGTCGCGCAGGGGCGCAGCATGCTGCGCCCTTACGAGGCGGCAGGCCCGCCTATGTTCACGTCAGGCCCCATTCGCGGGGCGCACACCGCCGCGATGAAAAGAGGTGCGGGGCACCGCCAGGTCGCGCAGGGGCGCAGCATGCTGCGCCCTTACGAGGCGGCAGGCCCGCCTATGTTCACGTCAGCGACCCCCTACATTTGTAGGGGGCTCTTCGTGTACTGAAAGATCATTGCTTCATTGGTTGTTGGAGCGAGCGCCTGTGTCGATAATTGTCCTATCTACACGCTTAAGCACATCAGCGCCCCCGGCCACGCTAGTGAAGACGCTTGCCCCGGGCTGCTCCGGGTCGGAAGGTTGTCTATGGCGAATATGCATGTCGTGACTACAATCGTGGTCTCACGACCGGGTGTGATGCAGCAGGCGCTGCGTACCTCGCTATCGGTCTGCCCGCCGATCGTGGTGATCGCCTCTGCCGGAGACGGCCTGACCGCGCTGCGACAGATCGCGGCGCACCACCCGGCCCTGGTGGTCATCGATGCCAACCTGCTCCCTGACGAGTCTGAGGCCCTGCTCGCCGCGATTAAGGCCGAGCCGACGCCGCCACGCTGCCTGGTGTTCGTGCAATCGAGTCTGCACGAGACCTTGCTGCTGGCGGCCGGCGCCGACGCCGTGATGCGCCGTGATGAGTCGACCCAGGAGCTTCAGGCGACCCTGGCGCGGCTGACCCAGCCGTAGGGACTGTGTGCGCGCGCCGCCGCTGTGCGCTGGCGGCTGTTGCTGTGTTGAAGCCTGGTCTATCAGGAAGGCGTACTGTATGTTGATGGCACGCATCGCCGGCATTGTGCTCGTCCTCACCCTGCTGGCAGGCGCCCTGCCGGCCGCCGCCCAGGGCCCCAGCCCGGCCGTGACCCACCAGGGCAGCAACATCTATCTGGTGGACGGCACGAAGGGGGAGATCCCGAACCTGCTGCCCGCGGACGAGGTGGCGAAGATCGCCGCGCTCCAGAGTCTGCCCCCGGGCACGAACTACATCATCCAGAGCCCGGTCAGCCCCGACGACCAGAGCGTGCTGGTGGGGACGCCGGCCGGCGCCGGCTTCATGAGCCTGCGTGACGGCAGCAGTGTGCCCTTCCAGCTGCCGCCCACGCTCGCACTGCTCTCGAACCCCTTCTGGATCGACGGCGAGACTCTCGGCTACTACGGGATCACGGTGCCCGAGCTCCAGCCGGTGCTGTTCGGGGTAGACCGCCGCAGCAGTGAGGCCCGGGTGGTCTCGGCGCTGCCCAGCGGGATCGGCTACCCGGTCTTCACCTCAGCGAATGGGCGCAAGGTGCTCTTCGCCTCGGCGCCGGTGACGGCGGCCGCCCTGACCGCCAGCGCGCCCGGCTTCCGCACCGCCACCGAGCTGCCCACGGCGCCCTACCACCTGGGCCTCCAGAACACCCCCGCCGGCTCGCGGGCGCGCGCCCTGGCCGAGTTCGCGGCCATGTTCGACCCCATCCCGGCCGGCGCTACCATAAACAAGATCTTCACGATCGCCCCGAGCCTGGCGGTGGTCGATCTCGTAACCGGCGAGACCCGTCCGGTGGGCACGATCCCCGCCGGCGCGGCACCCTCCGAGCTGAGCTTCAGCCAGGACGGTAGCAAGTTCGCCATCACTGTCGAGATCCTCGCCCCCGACCCTGATCGCCGCCTCGACGGCTCGCTCTTCTCTGAGTTGGGCTACCGCGATGTGACCGGCAACCTGCCCCCGGCCCAGAACCCCTGGCTCCAGGGCAACCAGCTGATCACGCTCGACTTTGCCAGTGGCGCGGTGCGCACCCTGCGGGCCGCCGACGGGGATGGCTCGCTCTTCTTCGGCGTCAGCTGGAGCCCCGATAATCAGACCCTGGCGGTGACGGCGCAGCTGCCGGCGCGGGCTGCGGGCCGACGCTACCCGCAGTACTTCCCCGATGTGCGGGCGGGGGCCTACCTGCGCCTGCTCGACGCCGAACTGAAAGAGATCCGCCGCCTGGAGCGGATCGAGCTGTCCGATGTTGGCCTGCGCGCTAACTTCGTCTCGCCCGATGAGCTGATCATCGAGAGCCATTATCGCCTCGACCGCAGCCCCTGGTACTACAACCTGCGCTCGGGCGAGCTGCGCAAGATCGCCGACCGGCCCGGCAACTTCGGCGGCAGCACCGGCGTGGTGGCGACCAACCGCTCACGCGAGATCGTCTTCCCCTTCAGCTCGTACACCGACCCGGTTGACTTCTACCGTATGCAGTGGGACGGCACGGCCTTCACCCGCCTGACCTGGACGACCGAGGGGGGGCGCCAGCTCAGCAACACCGCCCAGCACCCGGTCGCGTTCACCCTGCGCGACGGCACGACCCACAGCGGCGTGCTGATCATGCCCGCTGACGCGGCCTTCCCGCCCAAGAACGTGCCGATCATCGTCTGGCAGGAGGGCGGGCCACATTCGACAATGATGAACCAGTTCGTCGCCAATGTCGAGAGCCCGTTCGCGCTGCTGCCAAACTTCGGCTTCGGCCTGCTGGTGGTGCCCCTCTACGGGCGCGAGGGCATCGGCCCTGAGCGCTTCGATGCCCTGGCCGACAACAAGAACTTCGGCCAGATCGACATCGACGCGATGAACGAGATTGTCGGCCAGCTGCGGGCCAGGGGCTGGGCGAGCAAGGTCGGGGTCACCGGCTGCTCGTATGGCGGCTACTTCACCACCCAGAGCATCACGCGCCACCCGACCACCTACGACGCCGCCCACGCGATGTGTTCGCTGGTCGACTCGTTCACCGAGTGGAACCGCGGCTGGGCCACCGATATGGCGGCGCTCCAGGGCCTGCCGCCCCAGGCCGCCGCCGAGGAGTATGCGCAGGACTCGCCGGCCTACAACGCCGGACGCATCCGCACGCCGCTGCTGGCCTTCCACGGCACCAAGGACTTCTTACCGGTCACCGTGATGGAGAATTTCATGCTCCAGGTGATCAACAACCAGGTGCCGGCCAAGCTGCTCAAGTTTCAGGAGGCCGGCCACGGCTTCGGGATGAGTCCCGGAGCCCCCACGCCGCCGCAGCTACACGGCCCGTATGAGCTCTACGGCGCCCAGGAGCAGATTATCTGGTTCCGCACCTACCTGATGGGCAAGTGATACGGTACGAGTCTTCGCGCCCTGAAAGGCAAATGTCTATGACCAGGCCTATGCTACGTACCCTGACCCTGCTCGTGATACTGGGCGGCCTGCTGCTGTCCGCCTGCGCCGCGCCGACCTCCCAGGTACCAACAACGACCGAAGCGCCGACCGAAGCGCCGACCATGACGCCCGCGCCTGCGGCGCCCACCTCCGCGCCGACTGCGGCCCCCACTGCGGCAGCGAGTGGCACGTTCGGCGCGGCCTGGGAGAGTGTGGACTGCGCGACATTCGGCTTCACGGCCGCTAGCGCCCGCGGCTTGCTCGACGTTTTGGACTGCGGCTATGTGACTGCGCCGCAGTTCCACAGCCAGCCTGACGGCCCAACCATCAAGCTGGCGGTGCTGCGGGCCCGCAGCACCGGCGCCAACCCGGCCCCCGACCCGCTCTTTATGGAGAACGGTGGCCCCGGCAGTCCCACCATCGGGGTATTCGGGCTGATCGCGCTCCCGAATCTGCCTGAAATACAGGACATACTCGCGAGCCGCGACATGATCTTTGTGGACCAGCGCGGCAGCGGTAACTCCCAGCCCAGCCTCATGTGCACCGAGAGGCTTGACCACGACATCGCCGTTGCGAAGGGCGAGATTACGAACGACGACACCGCCGCGTTTGAGGCCTGCCGCGACCGCCTGGCTGCCGCTGGCGTCAACTTCAATGCCTTCAACTCGGTGGAGAACGCCGCCGATATGTACCTGGTGGCCGAAACGCTGGGCTACGAAAGCTTCAACTTCTATGGCGCATCGTATGGCTCACTGCTGGCGCAATACGTGATGGACCAGTCCGCCGATCACACGGCGCAGCTGCGCAGCGTGATTGTGGATGCCGTCGCGATTTCCAATAGCGACTGGAATGCAGCCTCTAGCAGCTCGGGGAGCAACGCCCTGCGCAACCTGTTCGCCGAGTGCGCGCAAGACGAGCAGTGCAAGAGCACCTATCCCGACATTGAGGCAACGTTCCTCGGCCTGATCGATAAGCTGAACCAGGAGCCGATCACAACCACGCTGACCGTAACCAACGCGGCGGGCGAGGAGCAGGCCATCCAGTCCACGCTGGACGGCAATGACCTCATCCTCGCGACCTTCGTAAGCTTCTACAACAACAAAGCCGCCGCGAGCTTGCCGCTCCTGATCAGCCAATCGGCCAAGACCGGCGACCTGGCGTGGGTGGCCGAGGCGGTCACGCCTGCGGTGTCGCCGGACGCCGAGGCCATGTACGCCGCCGTCATATGCGCCCGGCTGGACTCCGCGCAGTTCGACGCCACGACCCTGCTCGACCCGCCCTACCCGCAGCTGGCCTCCTTTGGCCCGGACGAGGTCGTACGCATCGGGCGGCAGTGTGACGTCCTCTCCGTCGAGGCCGAAGAGCCCTTCGTGCAGGATCATCCCGACACGCCGACCCTGCTGCTCAACGGGACCCGCGACCAGGTGATGCCGCTGGCCTACGGCAAGCGGGTGGCCGACAGTCTCACGACCGCCTACCCGATCACCGTGCCGGGCTCGGCCCACGGCTCCCTGCTGCAAAACGCCTGCTCGAGCCAGATTGTCCTGGCCTTTCTGGCCGAGCCAGGGCAGGCCCCCGACACGAGCTGTATGGCCGCACGGAAGCCGCCCTTCGAGTATCCCTAAACGCATGCAAGCGCGGCTTGCACGCATTCGGCCGTGAGGGAAGTGAAGGTCGCAGGGAGGGCAAGCGCTCCTTGCGGCCCTCACCGGCGCAGATTCGCTTGGAAGGACATGAGCTATGCCGAAACACACACTCCAGGCCCCAGCCCTGCTCATCATACTTGTCGCCACGCTACTATCCGCCTGCGCCGGGCCGGCCGCCCAGGCGCCTACGACTGCCGCGCCGACCGAGGCGCCTACGACTGCCGCGCCGACCGAGGCGCCTACGACTGCCGCGCCGACCGAGGCGCCGGTCGTGATCGCGACGCCAAAGGCTAGCCCCGCTGTGACCGGCCTGGGCGACTCGTACTTCCCGCTGCAGGGGAACCCTGGCTACGATGCGCAGCACTATACCCTTGAGCTTGCGGTGGACTCCGCCACCCTCAATCAGATCACCGGCACGGCCACTATGGAAGCCCAGGCACAGAATGACCTGCCGAGCTTCAACATGGATTTTCTGGGCCTGGAGGTCAGCTCCGTGGCCGTTGACGGCAACACGGCGACCTTCAGCCGCGACGGCCAGGAGCTGACGATCACCCCCGCCACGCCGATCGCCGCCGGCGCGACCTTCAAGGCGGCCGTCACCTATGCGGGAGTGCCGCAGCTCTACCAGGACCCGGCGCTCCGTCTGTTTGCACCGGCAAACACGGAACCGCCGCGAACCGGATGGAAAGAGCGGGACAAAGGCTACAGCGCGATACTGAGCCAGCCCGACGGTGCCATGACCTGGTTTCCGTCGAACAACACCCCGCGCGATAAAGCCACCTACACCTTTCGGATCACGGTCGATGCGCCCAAGATGGCGCTGGCTAGCGGCATCCTGAAGGAGGTTGTCCCCGTCGATACGGACACCAACACCTATGTCTGGGAGATGAACCAGCCGATGTCCACCCAGGTCGCCACGGTGATTATCGGCCAGTTTGAGCTGCGGGAGAGCAACTCCCCCGCTGGCGTTCGCATCCGCAATTACTTTCCGCCGGGCCTCGATCCGCAGGTGATCGCAAGCTACGACAGGACCGGTGAGATGCTGGACTTCGTTGCGACCATCTTTGGCCCCTACCCCTACGATGCCTACGGCGTCGCCATCGTTCCCGGCTGGCCCGACGGCTTAGGCTACGAGACGCAATCGCTATCGACCATGGGCCCCGGAAATACCGATCAGCTTGTAACGGTCCACGAGCTGGGCCACCAGTGGTTTGGCAATGCGATCACAGTGCGTAACTGGGAGAGCGTGTGGCTGCACGAGGGCTTTGCCCGCTATATCGAGCTGCTGTGGCTGGAGAAGACGGAGGGTGTCGCGGCGTATAACAAGCTCCTTGAGCAGCAGGTCCTGTTTCAGAACGCCTATGGGGAAATGCTTCCGCCACTGCGTGGCGAGCCCGCGCTGCCCAAAGGCCAGGTCATCCCACCCGCGAACCAGGGCGTGGAGTACGCCTACTGGTCGTCGTACACCGGCGGGGCCCTGACGCTGCACGCGCTGCGCATGGAGGTGGGCGACGAGACCTTCTTCACGATCCTGAAGACCTTCTTCCAGAGGTACAAGGATGTCCCCGTCGTCACCGAGGACTTCATCGCCACCGCCGAGGAGGTGGCCGGGCGCGACCTGAGCGGCGTGTGGGATACCTGGCTGTACGGCACCAGCATCCCGGCCGACTTCCCACAGCTGAAAGAGGCCTACCAGTACCAGTAGCGCACGGTGCGGTAAGGCTTATCTAGGGAGTGAGACATGGTTGACATCATCGTCCTGATCGCCTGTATTGTCCTGGGGGTGATCGCCGGTCGTGCATGGCGCAAGCAGGGGCGTCCGCTGCTCAGAGGCTATGGCCTGGTCGGCGGCTGGTGGGCGCTCAGCGACTTCGCGGCCGGCATGCTGATCACCTTCCTCGCCATGGCCGGCATCTTTCTGGTCGAGCTCGGCATGGGCCTGATCAGCGTCACCGGCGTGTCTGGGTTCAACACGTCGGCTGCGGACCTCGGCTTGATGGTCTTCGGGTTCATCTACGAGGAGGTGTTCTTTCGCGCCCTGCTGCTGAGCGGTCTGGTGGTCGTGTTGGGCGGGCGCAAGTGGCTGGCGATCCTGATCAGCGCCGCACTCTTTGGGATCATCCACCTCAACAATCCCGGCGCCTCGGCGTTATCGGCGTTCGGCAACGCGCTCGGCGGGATCATCTACGGCATGGCCTTCCTGGGCGGCAAGAACCTCTGGCTGCCCCTGGGGCTGCACTTCAGCTGGAACTTCTCGCAGGGACCGCTCTTCGGCTTCCCGGTGAGCGGGATGGATTTTGGCGGCATGGTGATCCAGGAGCCGACTGGCTCGACGCTGCTCAACGGCGGCGCGTACGGCCCGGAGGCGGGACTGGTCGGCATGGTCTTCCGCTTCGTGATCATGCTCATAGTTGCGCTCTACCTGCTGTGGCGCAGCAATGGCCGCGGCAACCTCGAGCGGCTGGAGCTTCCG
>JAAXUL010000015.1 GCA_013336035.1 Chloroflexales bacterium | reverse complement strand
CTTCCGATCTGGATCGCCTGCAGTCCTGGCGCGACGATCTGGTCTTTGAGCAGTTCCCCTGGGGCGAGTACTGGGGGGCTGAGCTCAACCCGCGCTTCGCGGCGATCCCCGGCTACGACGAGCAGGCTGGCCCAGAGGTGCTCGGCGGCAGCGCCGGAGGCGCCGACACGACAAGCGACCCGGCGGTGGCCCTGTGGGCGCTGCTCTACGACGACCCGGCGGCCGAGCTGCGCCTGATGGCCGCCGGCTCCCAGCGCGCGCCCGGCGCCCGGCAGAGCGACGCGAGCGTGGCCCTGGCCCGCGCGACCCATCTGCTGGCCGCCCAGGAGCCGCCGCCGCCCCTCGCCGACCTGCTGGCCGAGGGCGGGATCGCGGGCGTCTTTGCCGCCGCGCTCCGGCGGGCGATCGCGCTGTTTGACAGCGCCGACCCGCAGCTCCAGACGGCCCTGCGCGCGATCCCCGACGCGCAGCTCGCCGACTACCGCAGCGCCCTGGCCCGGGCCATTGTCGCGGACGCGATGGGCGTGGCCCAGGCGGCCGGCGGCTACCCCGAGCTCTTTGTTGACGCCGAGCTGCGCGACCGCACGGTGGACGAGCTCGAGCAGGCCCTTGATGGCGGGACGGTGCTGGGCGGCGCGGCAGACTGGCTGAGCTTCCTGCCGGCGAGCGCGCTCACCGAGCTGGTGCTGCGCCCGTACCGCGCCGGGCTGACCAAGCTGACCCTGGCCTTCTTCGGTGATATCGTCGCCTACCAGGCGAAGCGCGAGCTCATCCAGACCGCGATCGCGAAGCGCCTGGGCGACGGGCCGACGGTGCTGTTGGCCCACAGCCTCGGCGGGATCGCCTGCGTGGACCTGCTGCTGTCGAGCGAGGCGGCGCGGGCGCAGGTGCCGCTGCTGATCACCGCCGGCTCGCAGGCCGCGATGCTCCACGAGATCGGCGCTCTGGGGCGGCTGGGGCCGGCGGGGGCCGAGCCGACGCCGCTGGCGCCCGACTTCCCGCCCTGGCTGAACCTCTACGACCGCAGCGATATGCTCGGCTTCCGGGCGGCGCCGATCTTCGCCGGCGTGGTGCGCGACGTCGAGCTGAGCGGCGGCCAGCCCTTCCCGCACGCCCACAACGCCTACTGGCGCAACGGCCAGCTGTGGGAGCAGATCTTCGCCGCGATCGCCGACCCCGGCAATGTGCTGTACCAGCTGCGCTAGACGCCTGCAAGCCATTCTTGCGGCCTCCAAAAGGCCAGGAGGGGGCTTCTCAGGGGGGCTTGCCCTCGCCAGCGCGCCTCACGCGAATCGCTGGATCGTGGAAAGTGAGGTTGCATGAGCCAGGCAGACTCACGCAAGCTTTTCGCCGGGGCGCTGCTCTTGGGCGCGAGCGCCCTGCCGCTCGGCAGCTTCGTGGCCGGGGTCGTCGGCGGCGTCGGCGGGAATTGGGTCGCGGAGGCCCTCGGCGGTGTGGTCGGGGCGCCCGCCCCCGCTGTCGAGCTTGGCCGCGCCTACGAGCGCGCCCTGCGCCGCGCCGTCAACGACCTGCGCCGCGAGTACCAGCGCGCTTACGGCAGCCAGGAGACGCTTAGCGCCTTCGACCTTCTGCGCGAGAGCGCCGGCAGCGTGGCCGGCGCCGAGCCTCTGGCCGGCGCCGCGTCTATCGACGAGGTGCAGGCCGCCCTGGTGCGCGGCCTGGACGGGCTGCTCTACGGTCACCCGGAGCGGCAGGTGTCCTTTGTCGAGGAGCGGCTGCTGGAGCAGATGGCCCGCGCGTTTCACGACGAGCTGGCCAGCAGCCCCGAGGCCTGGCGGCTCTTCAATAGCTGGCTGCTCGAGCGCCTGCTCCACCAGAGCGCGCAGCTCGGGGATGCCGTCGCGCGGCTGCCCGCGCTGCTGGCCCGCCTGGAGGCGCCGGCCCCGTCCGCGGCCACCATCGACGCGGCCGGCGAGCGCCTCGACGCCGAGCTGGCGGCCATCCGCGAGGAGCTGCGCCGCATTGCCGCGGGCCGGGCGCAGGGCGCCGCGCCGGGAGGCGGTCGGCCGGCCGTGGATGTCGGCGGCGGCCAGACGGGCGACGGGACCGCCGGCGATCTCGCCGGCGGCAACATCTACAAGGGCAGCGGGCCGATCATCCTGGGCAACATCACCAGCGGGCGCGACACTAATATCGCCGACCGCCAGACGATCATCAATCGCGACGAGCCTCGGCGCCCTGGGGCCGGTGAGGAGGATGGCGACTCTGAGCTATGAGGAGACCGCCCGGCGAGGGCGGCAGTCGGCCTGATCACGCTGGCTTTCAGCTTCGCTGAGGAGGTCTTATGAGTGCCGAAACACCCAATCGGGACACACACCTTCGCGCGGAGATTGCAGAGCTTGAGAAGACACTCGGGGAGTTTAGCGGGTCGCCCGACGACTATCCAGCCGTCAAGGAAGTGCTGGACGAATGGCGCGGTGAGCTGCAGCGGGTTGGGCTCGGCAAGGGCATGCCCGTCCCTCTCAATGTTACGAGCGGTCGTGACACTGTCGTCGGGTCGGACATAAAGATTGTCAATTACCTCAGTATTATCAGGAGCAGCCCGACGATACAGGCGCGCGCTAAGCGGTTGGAAAGCCTGCTGCGACAGATTGCCGACGAGGAGCGAAAGCGTCTCCAGAGTAAAGAGGTCGTTGCTGGCGGTAAGCCGGTCGTTGGCCTCAACGACGTACGGTCGCTCATTGCCAGAGCCTTGTGTCAGTGGACGGTTGAAGATGCAGAGCGCTCCTTATCGGATAGAGGCCAGCAACCTTTGCCGGCTTACCTCCGCCTGACAATTGTCGCCTCAGGGCTGGTGCCGCTGATCACTCGCTCGCGTCTTCCCCAAGGCGCGAAGCAGGCGCTGATCCAGCTCGCCTCGCTCTCTCTGGCGATCTGTGTGTTCAGACAGCGTCGCTCCCACCTTTTTCATCGAGTGTTGAGCCAGCCAGTTATCCGTGATGCAATTATCCTGAACCTCAAGGACGAGCTCAAGGCTGAGATATACGTCGCCGGTATCGTGGCGCTACTGGATGATCTGTGTGACCCTGATCGGGGCCTTGCCGCCCTGGCGCTGGCCTTCACTGCGGCCGAGGCGGAAGGCAAACCAACGCCCCTTATTATCTGGCTCATGGCCGCCGACTCACTCGACGGTGTGCGCAGAGGTATGTCGCTGTTCGTCGATCGGGCGGCCTCGGCGGCCCCCGCCGCGCCGGCCGACCGTGCGGGCGCCATCCTGACCCACGCGGATCGCGCAGCGCTAGCGCTGCCAGTGGTCCCGCCCGACCATGCTGCCGTCTTGTTCGAGCGGGCGCAGTCGCTGGTGACGCCGGCGCTGCTGGCGCTTGCCGTCGGGGTGGGCGGATACGTTGCAGCGCGCCAGCTAGCCCCGGCATCACCCGCTCCGTCGGTCGTGGTGATCGCGCCCACGGCCACATCGACACCGAGCGCGGCACCAACGCCGACAGAGCGCCCGACGCCGACCGTCATGCTGTCGCCCACAGCCACCCCAGTGCCTCCAACGGCTACCGCGGCCCCTTCCGAGACACCTCGGCCTACCGATACACCTGTTCCCCCAACCGCGGTGCCCACAATCCGGCCAACAGCGACTTTACCTCCAGCGCCGTCACATACACCGGCGCCTCTGCCGACAGCCGTGGTGGCCATACCACCTACCAACGAGGCGCTCGAGCGAGAGGCGGCCGACCTGATCAATGAGCGTCGCGCCGAGAACGGATGCGATGTGGCCCTCGCCTACAGCCCCGATCTGGCAAACGCGGCCCGGCGCCACAGCTATGATATGGCCGTCAATAATTATCTCTCACACACGGGCGCCGACGGGTCAACGCTCGAGCAGCGCGTGCGTGAAGCGGGCTACCTCTGGGCAACCCCTCGAGGCGAGCCAATACTTCTAGAAGAAACGATTGGGGCCCGACTTGATAGACCCGCTACCCTCATAGATGAGTGGATGAACAACTCCGCTCATCGCGAGATCATCCTCAATTGCAGGTTCCGCGAGGTTGGGATCGGGTTCGTGCAGCGCGACGAATCTGAGTATACGTATTATTGGACGGCTGTATTCACCATGGGCCGCCGGTAGATATGGCTTACTGGGGCCTGTGCCGGGTCGCAGCCAGAGCCGCCGCCACATGCGCGCGACCCGT
Organism: Chloroflexales bacterium; assembly: GCA_013336035.1. Lineage (GTDB taxonomy): Bacteria > Chloroflexota > Chloroflexia > Chloroflexales > Chloroflexaceae > CAIWXH01. Next base: position 20,373 of record JAAXUL010000015.1, on the reverse strand, counting down.
TCAGGTTCAGCGCGCCGCGTTTTTTGCTACTGCCTTATGCGATAGCGCGGCGCGCGGTACAATGTCCGAAATGGAGGACACGCCATGATCCCCGAAAGTGTTCGTGCGCTCATTTCCAGCGGACCGCTCGCCCACCTGACAACCCTCAATCGTGATGGCAGCCCGCAGGTCTCCGTCGTCTGGGTCGGTATCGAGAACGACGAATTCGTCTGTGGCCATATGCCGGAGGCGCAGAAGGTGCGGAACATTCGCCGCGATGGGCGGGTCGCGCTCTCTCTGCTGGGCCGAGGGCGCAATGCGATGGGGCTGGATGAGTACCTGGTGGTGTACGGGCAGGCCCGTATCACCGAGGGCGGCGCGGCCGCGCTGCTCCAACAGCTAGCCCGTGTGTATCTTGGCCCCGATGTGCCCTTCCCGCCAGAGCCGTTTCGAAGCTGGCCCGGCTTTATCACGCGCATCCGCCCCGAGCGCTTCGCTGGCGTCGGCCCCTGGAGTGCAGCGTAGGCCGCTGTCCTCTGCAGCGGCGTGCAGGGCGGGTGGTGCCGAGCTGACCCGCGAAGCGCGGCCCTGCGCAGTCGCGGGGCCTGCGCTTCGAGACCTCACGGGCCTCCTCGCCGGTCGCGCCCTGGGCACCAGCCAGGCGCGCAGCTCCGCGGATAAAGAGCATGATGTCGCGCGCGTGGGTTGACATACTGGACGGTCTCGTCCGGGTTGACGAGAAAGATCGAGTCCTCGGCGGCCTCAGCCAGGGTGCGATGGTCAGCTCGTGGCCGTCCTGATGGCGCACCCGGCACTCCTGGCGCTGGATCGGCCCCGGTGGCAGGTCGGCAGGCCGGGCTTCCCCCACGATCAGATCCTGCCAGGTGCGGCCGCGTAGCGCGGGCGGGTCATAGCCCAGCAGCTCTGCGGCCGTCGGGTTGACCATACGGAAGCGCCCGGCGGGCGTGGCGACCAGGATGCCCTCGGGCGCCTGGTCGACGATCAGGCGCGGCAGGGCTGCATCGACCGAGCGGCCATCAGATGGCTCAGCAGGGGGCGAGACAGGAGACTCCACACGCGCGGCCGGTATCAGGGTGGGCCCGCTGGCCCGTCGTGCCCCTGGCCCTCGGCGGGGTGCCCCGCCCGGCGCTGCCGGTGCGCCTCTATCGTCGCCAGCAGGGTCCGCAGATGGATTGGCTTGGGCAGGTACTCGTCCGCGCCAGCCGCCAGACAGCGCTCGCGGTCCCCGGGCATCGCCAGCGCAGTGATCGCCAGGATCGGCACCTGCCCTAGCCCAGCCTCCGCCCGCACGCGCTCAATCGCCTCCAGCCCATCCATCCCCGGCATCTGGATGTCCATCAGGATCACATCCGGCCGCGCCTCCTGCGCCTGCATGACCGCCTCGTGCCCAGTGCGCGCCACGATCAGCTCATAGCCCTTCGCGCGCAGATAGTCCGCTATCGCGGCAATCGTCGCCTCGTTGTCGTCGGCGAGCAGGATGCGCGGGCGTCGGGCGCAGGGGCTGATGACGAGGCTCGTCTGCACCGGCGGCTCGCGCTGCCCTCCGGTCACCGCGCGCAGCACCGCCACCAGCCCTGGCCGGTCGATCGGCTTGGGCAGCAGCGCCGCGGCGCCAAGGGCCCGCCCGCGCTCCGGGTCATACACCACCGAGATCACGACCACCGGGATCGCCGCGGTCTGCGGCTCGGCCTTGAGCTGGCGCAGCACCTCCCAGCCGTCCATGTCGGGGAGCAGGATGTCCAGGATGATCACATCGGGCCGCAGCGCGATCGTGCGCGCGACCGTGCCGCTCCCGTGGGGGTGGACCGCCACGCGGGCGCCCAGCTCGCGCAGGTAGCGCGTGACCTGGGCCGCCGCTGTCGCCGAGTCTTCGATCACCAGCGCCGTCCCGACGGCGGGGGCGGCGCGGTCGATGCTGGCGGACCGCGCCGCACGGTCACGCGCCGGATCGGCTGGGGACCAGGGCAGCGTGATGCTGAAGCGGCTGCCCTGCGCGGGCGTGCTCGTGATGCTGACGCTGCCCCCGTGGGCCTGGGTGAGCCGCGCGACGAGCGCGAGGCCGAGCCCGGTGCCGGTGTACTGGCGGCTCAGGCTGCTGTCGAGCTGCACGAAGGGCTGGAAGAGCCGGGGCATATCCTCGGCCGCGATGCCGATCCCGGTATCCCAGACCGTAAAGGTCACCGTCTGCTGCTCCGGGTCGCCGCGCACCTCTAGCCCCACCTGGCCGCCGGCGGGCGTGAACTTGACCGCGTTGGAGAGCAGGTTGACCAGGATCTGCTTGAGGCGGCGCTCGTCGCCGTCCAGCAGCTGCACCTGTCCGTCCAGGTTCGAGGTGAGGGTCAGGCGTTTGGCCAGGGCCACCTGGGCGACCATGCGCATGGCCATGGTGCAGAGCAGATCGACCTCGAGGGTGTTGCGCTCTAGGGTCAGCTGGCCGGACTCGATCTTCGAGAGGTCGAGGATGTCGTTGATCAGGGTCAGCAGGTGCTGGCCGCTCTCGGTAATCCCGTGGAGCGCCGTCAGCTGCTCGGCGGTGACGGGGCCATAGATCGCCTCCTCGAGCGCCTCGGCGCGGCCGAGGATGGCGTTGAGCGGGGTGCGCAGCTCGTGGGACATGGTGGCGAGGAACTCGTCTTTGAGCCGGGCGGCCCGCGCGAGCTCGGCGTTGGCCAGGCTCAGGTCGGCGGTGCGCTCGGCCACCCGGCGGGCCAGCAGGCTGCGCTCCTCGCTCAGGGCCTGGGTGGCGCGCTCGAGCTGGTCGCGCAGGCGCTGCCGCTCGATCGCGTAGCGCAGCGCCCGCGCCAGGCCGTCGCCATCGACCTGCCCTTTGACGAGGTAGTCCTGGGCCCCGGCCTGCATCGCCTGGAGCGCCACGGTCGCGTCGTTAAGCCCCGTCAGCACCACGACCGGCACCGCGGGAGCCGCGGCGTGGACGCTGGTAAAGGTGCTCAGGCCCTGGCTGTCCGGCAGCGAGAGGTCGAGCAGGATGACGTCGACCGCGCCTCGCGCGAGGCACAGGTAGCTGGAGGCCAGCCGATCGGTATGGGTGATCACAATCGGGGCCTGAGATTCGCGCAGGAGCTCCTGCAGGAGACGGGCGTCGCCCGGGTTATCCTCGATGAGGAGGGCATGGATTGCGGTGTCAGCCATTGGATATCCCCAGCAGGCGCGGCATCAGTATTGGGAGCGGCACGTGACTACACTAGATCGCACCCCGCCCCGTGCCGATTATATGCGCTCCTGGGGTAAGGTCACGATTTCGAACCAGAAGCCCTCGATCGATTTCACGATCTGGATAAACTGCTCCAGATCGACCGGCTTGACGATATAGCAGTTCGCGTGCAGGTCGTAGGCGGCGCCCACGTCGCGCTCGTCCTGCGATGTGGTCAGGATCACGACCGGGATGCGCCGTAGCCCCGCGTCGGCTTTGATCGCCGCCAGCACCTCGCGCCCATCCTTGCGCGGCAAATTGAGATCGAGCAGGATCAGGTCGGGGAGTGGTAGGCCCTGATACGGCCCTTCGCGCCGCAAGAAGGCGAGCGCCTCGACCCCGTCTTTCACCGTGTGCAGCTGGTTGTGCACCCGGGCGTCGCGGAGGGCTTCCTGGGTCAGCCGCACGTCGCCCGGGTTGTCTTCGACCAGCAAGATCGTTATCGGGTTGCCCTGGCGCATGCCGCTCATTGGGACGCGTCTCCGTGCTGGGGTAGGCTAAAGTAGAAGGTCGCGCCCTGATCCGGCTGCGACTCGACCCAGATCCGCCCGCCGTGGCGCTCGACAATCTTCTTGCAGATCGCCAGGCCAATCCCGGTGCCCGGGTACTCGGCCCGGGTGTGGAGGCGCTGGAAGATGATGAAGATGCGCTCGGCATACTGCGGCTCGATCCCGATCCCATTATCGCACACCGAGAAGATCCACTCGGCACCGCGCGCCTCGGCCGCCACGTGGATGCACGGCGGCTCGGCGCCGTGGTACTTGATCCCATTGCTGAGCAGGTTCTGAAACAGCTGGACGAGCTGGGGCGCATCAGCCAGGACGGTCGGCAGGGGCGCGTGGGTGATCAGCGCGCCGTGCTCGGCGCTCATCAGCTTCAGGTTGGTGATGGCCTGCTCAAGGGCCGCCTTGCAGTCGACCGGCGTGAAGGGTTTGCCGCGCGTCCCGACCCTTGAGTAGGTCAGCAGGTCGTTGATCAGGGTCTGCATCCGGCTCGCGCCGTCCACGGCGTAGGCAATGAACTCATCGGCGTCGGCGTCGAGCCGGCCCTTGTAGCGCCGGGCCAGCAGCTGGGTGTAGCTCGAGACCATGCGCAGCGGCTCCTGCAGATCGTGCGAGGCGACGTAGGCGAACTGCTGCAGCTCGGCGTTGGAGCGGCGCAGATCATCGGCCTGCCGCGCCAGCTCCTGCTCGGCGTGCTTGCGATCGGTGATGTTCTGGACCAGCGCGATCATGCTCCCGTCTTCCTGGGGCAACACCGCGTCCGCGATCATCACCCAGACGCGCGTTCCATCCCTTCGGAGATACTCTTTCTCATAGGGCGTGCACACCCCGGTCGCTGCGAGCTCGGCGAGGGCGCGCTGGTCGGCCGGCAGATGCTCGGGCGGCGTCACATCGCTCCAGCGCACCTGCCCACACGCGAACTCGTGGCGGGTAACGCCAAGCATATCCAGGTAGTAATCGTTCGCCTCAAAGATCTCGCCCCCCGCGCCCGCGATCGCAACGCCGATAATATTGGCGTCCACCAGGCGCTGCAGCCGTGTCTGGGCCACCTGCAGCTCGGCCGTGCGTGCAGCGACCCGGTGCTCTAGCTGCCCCGCATAGTCACGCAGCTGCGCTTCGTGCGCGCCGATCGCCGCGGCCATGGTATTGAAGGTGCGCGCCAGCATGCCCAGCTCGTCGCCCGAGGTGATGGGCAGGGTCACGCTCCGGTCGCCCTGGCTGAAGCGGGTCGCCCCGGCCTGGAGGGCCAGGACCGGGCGCGTGATGGTGCGCGCGAGCCCGATCGCCACGCCCGAAGCCACCACCAGCAGCAGCGCGCTGATCAGCAGCAGCTGCGCGCCGAACGCCCGCGCCGGCACGAACGCCTCGGACTGGTCGACCTTGACGATCAGGCACAGCTGGCGCTCGGCCAGCCAGCGGTGCACGATGATCGTCGGGACGCCGCGGTAGTCGTCGGCCAGCAGCGTGCCGCTCTGGCCAGCCAGGCAGCGCCGGCTGGCCTCAGTGTGAATGCCGCGCTGGAGCACCACCGGGTCGGTCAGCATGTACGGCTGGGTGACGAACAGGCTCGAGGGGTTGATCAGAAACGCGTCGTCGCTCTGGTGCAGGCCGCTGTGCCGGCTGATGATCGCACTCATCTCAGCCAGATTCAGCCGCCCGGCCAGCACCGCCAGGAGCCGGCCATCCGCTGAGGTGACCGGCGCCGACGCGGTCATGGCCAGCCCCTGGAGCCCGATCGCGTAGTATACGTTCTGGACGTAGGGGTGGCGCATGCCCTCGAGAAAGTAGGGCCGGTCTTCCTTGAACTTACCCTCTTCGGCGGGGTCGGTGGCGGCGATCACCTGGCCTTCCACGGGCTCGATCAGCATCAGGCTCAGGTAGGTGCCTCCGGACGTCACTCTCGGCTGGAGCTCGGCGACCAGCCGGTTATGGGCGGCGCGGGCGGCCGCGGTGTCGGGATTGGCGAGCAGCAGCGCCAGGTCGGCGCGCAGCCGCGGCGAGGCCGCGAGGGCCGCCATGTCGGCCTGGCGGTGCTCAATCCAGCTGGCGAGCGCGGCCTCTTTCTCGTGTGCCGTGGAGAGTAGATCGGCGGTGGTGCTGGCCAGCAGCGCCGCGCGCCCATTGGCGTAGGCCAGCGCGCTCACCCCCGCCAGCAGCGCCGCGGCGAACAGCACGAAGACCAGCGCAAGGCGCGGGGTCAGGCCCAGATGACGCATCATTGGCCGTAGATCGCTTTAAGGAACTGTAAGGTGTACGCCGCCGTCGGCTCGACTGGCTGGGCGAGCACGCCCTGGTCGTGCAGGGTCGTCGCCATGCCGTCCCACACCGCCGGCCTCATCCAGCCGATCTGGTCCTCACCCGTGTTGATCAGGGGCAGGGCCGCCATCATCTTCGCCGTCTCGAGGGCGGCATCGGCCGCTGGCGCGTACTGTACCACCAGGGGCCCTATTTCGGTTGGATGCTCGATGGCATAGGCCCAGCCCTTCAGCGTGGCGCGCAGAAAGCGCAGCACCAGATCCGGGTTGTTCGCAATCAGGTCATCGCTGGTGAAGATGCTGTCGGCGTAGAAATGGACGCTGTAATCGTCGGGATAGATGACGTTGAGCTTGTAGCCGGCCTGCTGCAAGGCGACCAGGAAGTTGTTGGTGTAGACGCTCCACACGTCCGCTTGTCCGGATGCGAACAGCTCAACCTCGGAGGGCAGGTTCACGACGGTATACTGGTCAGGGCGGATGCCGACCCGCGCCATCATGGCGCGAAAATGCGTCAGGGACTGCGGGGTGACGCGAATGGTTTTCCCGACGAAATCCTGCGGGCGGGTGATGCCGGTGTCGGCCAGGGCGACGAAGGCGCTCGGGCTGCGGCGGTAGATCGTCGCAACCGCCCGCACGGGCTTGCCAGCCGCGCGGGCGACGAGCAGCTCATCGGCCCCGGCGTGGCCGAACTGGGCGCTGCCATCGCTGATCGGGGTGAGGTAGTCGATCGTCGTCCCACCTTCACGCAGGGCGACCGCCAGGCCCTCGTCGGCGTAATAGCCCTGGCGCTCGGCCGCGTAGAAGCCGGCGAACTCGGCGTTATGCGTCCAGAACAGCTGCACGGTTACCGGCACCGGCGCCGTGGAGGGGGGGACGCGCGCGCCGCAGCTCGCTAACAAGATGACCACCGCGCAGAGGAGCAGGAGCGCTTTGCTTACGGATGGGCCGGTCATCGGAATGTCCCTCTGTTGCGGTTTCCGTTCACATCGGGGCCTGACTCAGTCACCGCAGGTCGGGACCTATCGTAGCGATAATGCGAATTCATGCAGCGCGTAGAGTGAAGGTACTCGTGGTACGTTGATCATACATCGGTCGTCAAGCGATGGCCCGACCTGTCGCCGGGGCTGGGCGCCTATCGTCTGGGGCGCCGCCGCTCTCGCCGCTCACGCGGTCGATATAAGCGCCGCGCTCACTCGCCGGTGCGACCCGTGTTGGCGCAAGCGAGCGCCTCGGCGATGGTCGCCAGCAGCGTGCGGATACCGACGGGTTTGGCGAGATAGACGCTCGCCCCGGCTGCCAGGCAGCGCTCGCGGTCTCCTGGCATTGCGAGCGCCGTCAGCGCGATGATCGGCGTGGCCTCGACATCCGGGTCGGCTCGGATCTGCCGGATCGCGCTCAGCCCGTCGAGCTCCGGCATCTGCACGTCGATGATAGCCACATCCGGTCGCGTCGCGCGCACCTGGGTCACGGTCTCAACCCCTGTGCGCGCCAGGGCCACCTGACAGCCCTGCTCTCCCAACAACTCCGCGTAGAACTGGAGGGTGATCTCGTGGTCGTCGGCGATGACGAGCCGTGGGGGCGTCACCCAGGTCGACGTGGTAGGTGCCGGCCCGCGGGGCGTGGCTGGTGCGATATTCTCCCCCGGTGACCAGGGCAACCTGACGGTGAAGCGGCTGCCCTGGCCGACCGTGCTCTCCAGGCTGACGCTGCCGCCGTGCATCTCCGCCAGCCGGCGGACCAGGGTCAGCCCCAGCCCGATCCCCTCGTACGCTCGGGAGAGCCGCCCGTCGATCTGCGTGAAGGGTTGAAATAGCCGGCCCATGTCTTCGGGAGCGATCCCGATGCCGGTGTCCCAGACCGTGAACGCGATGTGCTCCTCTGAGGCGTCACCACTCACCTCCAGGCCCACCCGCCCGCCGGCCGGAGTGAACTTCACCGCGTTCTCCAGCAGGTTGGTCAGGATCTGGGTCAGGCGCCGCTCGTCGCCGCGCAGGCCCTCCACCTCGCCGGCCACGGTACGGAAGAGTTGGATACCCTTTGTCTGCGCGGGAGCCTGGACGAACTGCAGGGCGGTGCGACAGAGGATGTCCACATCGACCGCCCGCACATCCAGCACGGCTTTGCCAGCCTCGATATGGGTCAGGTCGAGGATGTCGGAGAGGATGGTCAGCAGATGACGCGCGCTCTGGGTGACCCGGCCAAGGGCCTGGCGCTGCCGGTCGACGATGGGCCCATACAGCTCCTCTTCCAGCGCCTCGGTGACACCCAGCACCGTATTGAGCGGGGTGCGCAGCTCGTGGCTCATCATCGCCAGGAACTCGTCCTTGAGCGTGAGCGCGCGGGTCAACGCGGCGTTGGTCTTGCTGAGCGCCTCGGCGTGGGCTGCCAACGCCAGCTCAGCCCGCTTGTGCTCGGTGATGTCGCTGCGGGTCACGATGCCCAGGGCGTGCTCCCCTTCCGCCCCGGCAACCGTCATTCCACTGATCAGCACCCAGCGCTCCTCGTCCGACCCGGCTGGACGGAGCTTGAGCTCCCAGCTCTTGAAGCGCTCCCCGCGCAGCACGCGCAGAAAGGGTAGGTCGTCCGCCGCGAGCGGCTGCCCGGTTGTGTCGTACAGGGTCATCCTGTTCATCGCGCTCAGCTCACGCACGGTGCGCGGCCTGGCCGTCGGGTCTGTCAGCATCAGCTCGCGCGCGCTCTGGTTGATGAGCGCCACCGACCCATCGTGCCGCAGTGCGATCACGCCCTCGTCGAGGGCCTCCACGATGGCGTCGAGCTGATGGTGTACGGCGTCACGCGCCTGCTCGGCCTGCCGCCGCGCGGTGATGTCGTCGAAGAGCGCGTAGACCTGCGTCGAGCCCGCTGCACCTAGTCGGACATGGGGCACGGCCTGGATGCTGATCCAGCGGTAAACGTCAAGGCCGGGATGATAGATGCCCATCACCACGTCGCGCACCTCCTGGCCGGTGCGCAGGGCCACCATCGCCGGGTGCGCTTCGCCCGGAAAGGGCGTGCCATCCTCGTGGATCGCACGCCATCGGGGGTCGAGCGAGGTTCGCCCCTGCATCTGGCTCAGGGTCAGGCCCAGAATGTGCTCCGCCGCCGGGTTGGCCGCGATGATCTGCCCGTCGCTATCGTGGTAGACCACGCCCTGGGCCATGGTCTCGAACAGGATGCGGTAGCGGGTCTCGCTGGCACGGAGCTCAAGCTCTGCCTGCCGGTGGGCGCTCACGTCAAGGGTGCTGACGCAGATGCCGCGGATCTGCCCGTCTGGCTCGCGCACCGGGGCATACGTGACGACGAGCCAGCGCGGGACGGCCGGGGTGCTCACATCCAGCTCGGTCTGGATGTGCTCGCCAGCGAGGGCTCGCCGCATCAGGGCCGTGCAGGTGGGGACGGTCTCCGGCGGCATGTAGTCGCTGATAGGAGCGCCCGCCTGGTGGGCACGCCCAAAGCGCTCCGCGGCCATCGCTTCGGCCAGCTCATTCCACTGGACCAGGCGAAGCTCCGCGTCCAGCAGCAGGTACGCCTGCGTGGTGCTCGCCAGAATAGCCCGCAAGTTGGCCTCAGACGCACAGAGGGCCTGCTCGGCCTGCTTGCGCGCGGTGACATCGCGGTTGATGCCGATGTAGCCCGTGATCGTGCCCTGGGCATCGGTGAGCGCGCGGGTGGCCCCCTCCACGACCACCTCGCGCCCATCGCGGGTGCGCTGGACAAAGATACCGCGCCAGCTGCCGGTAGTGCGCAGGGTCTGGGTCGCTCCCTCGTCGCTGTCGTCATCCAGATAGCGCGCGACGGCGATCAGCTCACTGATCGGCCGGCCGACCACCTCGGCCGAAGCCCAGCCGTAGAGCTGTGCGGCGGCCTGGTTCCAGTGCTGAATAGTCCAGGTCGCATCAGCGACGAAGATCGCATCGCTGACCGAATCGAACCAGAGCGGAGGGGCGGCGGGCGCTGTGGCGATGGCGGGCGTGTTAGATACGGCGCAGGTTTCCAGGACCGCAATGCGGGCGCGTAAGCGCTGATTTTCAGCGCGCAGCTGCTCCGTGAGGTCAGGTGTCGGTGCGTCCATCGTGCCTCACTCTCTGTGTCCACCGCGGGGCCGCACAGCGTGGGCGCTGCCGATCTGCCCCCCCTTGCATAATACGACTTGTATGATACGACGGATCCCAAGGCAGCCAGTACTGTCTATGCAGCGCCGTGGGAACGACGTGTGCTGCTTGTTGGGCAGGGGTGCGCTCACCAGGCGCCTATGCGCGAGGGACTCCCGTGCTGGCGCTGCTACTCGCTGCCTTCCCGCGTGGGCCGCCCGAGCTGGGCCGCGATCATGGTCCGCAGCGTGCGGAGACTGGCCGGCTTGGCGAGGTAGGCGTTCGCCCCGGCCTCCAGACAGCGCTCGCGGTCGCCCGGCATCGCCAGCGCCGTCAGGGCGAGGATCGGCGTGTCGCGCAGGCCCGACGCCCGGATGCGTCGCATCACCTCGAGCCCGTCCATGCCCGGCAGCTGGATATCCATCACGATGACATCCGGGCGCGACGCCTCGGCCTGATGCAGGGCCTCCAGGCCGTCGCGGGCGACGAGCACCTCGTAGCCTTGGGCCCGCAGGTAGTCGCCGACGAGCCGCAGGCTCTCCTCGTTATCCTCGACGAGCAGCACCCGCGCCCCGCCCATCGCAGGTTCAGCGTTGACCGGGGCGTCGGGGACGAGCCTGGCCGCCGCGCCGCGCTCGTCCAGCGGCTCGGCAGGCGGCCCATCCCGCACGGGTGGGGGGAGCACGGGCAAGCTGATCGTAAAGCGGCTCCCCACGCCGACCGTGCTCTCTACCGTGACGCTGCCGCCGTGCAGCTCGGCCAGGCGGCGCACCAGGGCCAGCCCCAGCCCGCTGCCCTCGTGCCGCCGGCTCAGGCGCGAGTCGAGCTGCACGAAGGGCTGGAACAGCCGCGCCAGATCCTCGGGCGCGATCCCGATCCCGGTATCCTCCACCGTAAAGCGCGCCACCTCTGCCTCCACGTCGGCGACCACCTCCAGGCGCACCCGGCCCTCGTTCGGGGTGAACTTCACCGCGTTGGCGAGCAGGTTCACCAGCATCTGCTTCAGCCGCTGCGGGTCCGCGCGCACCGTTGTGAGGCCGGGGGCGAGCGTCAGCTCCAGGCCCAGGGCCTTCTTGGCCGCCTGCTGCCTGACCAGCAGCAGGCTGGCCTGACAGACCTCGGCCACCTGGACGGACGCGATCTGGAGCTCTACCGCCCCGGCCTCCACTTTCGCGAGGTCGAGGATGTCTGTGATCAGGGCCAGCAGATGCTGGCCGCTGGCCGCGATCTGGCGCAGCGCCGTCTGCTGGCCGGCGCTGAGCGGGCCGTGGATCTGCTCTAGCAGAATCTCGCTGTAGCCCAGGATGGCCGTGAGCGGCGTGCGCAGCTCGTGGCTCATATTGGCCAGGAACTCATCCTTGGCCCGCGCCGCTCGCGCCAGCTCGGCGTTCGCCAGGTGCAGCGCCGCCTCGGCCTGCTTCTCGGCGGTGATGTCGCGGATCGTGGTGAGGGCGTGCGGCTCGCCCCGCAGCGGAAGTCGGAACACCCGCACCCCCACGTCACGCTCGCTCCCGTCGGACCGTCGGAGCGTGAGCGTGAGCGCGCTGACGTGCTCGGGCCCCTGGGGTAGAGCGTCTCCTGCGCTCAAGTGCGCCATATCTTGCTCGGACAGGACCCCGTGCACCTCGAGGCGCTGACCGATCAGCTGCGCGGTCGGATAGCCGGTCAGCAGCGTGAAGGCACGGTTCATACGCACCACCCGACCCGTCGGGTCGAACAGCACCACCGCATCGGGTGCCTCCTCGAACAGCAGGCGGTTCTGGGCCTCGCTCTCGCGCAGGGCTGCCTCCGCCGCCTTGCGCTGGGTGATATCGAAGAGCGTCGAGCGGCTCGTCGCATACGCGCCGCTCGTATCGTAGATCGCGGTCGCGCTGATCAGCACCGGGAAGGTGCTGCCGTCTTTGCGGATCAGCTCAAACTCGAGGTCGCGCATCCAGCCGCGCTGCTTGAAGGTCGGAAAGTTCGCCTGGAAGATCACCTGGCCCTCTGGGGTGATGATGTCCGTGAAGGGGCGGCCGATCAGCTCGTCGCGGGCGTAGCCCAGCCAGTCCAGCTCGGTCTGGTTGACCCGCAGGAAGGCCCCGGCGGCGTCGAGCGAGTGGTAGCCCGTGGGCGCGCGCTCGTAGAGGTCCTGCACCTCGGCGGTGCGCTGCTGGACCCGCTCCTCCAGCGTGCGGTTAAGCTCGAGCAGCTCCTGCTGGGCCGCCTTCAGCGCGGTGATATCGGTCAGCTGGACCAGCGCGCAGGGCTCGCCGTTGAGCTCGACCACCTCCCCGGAGAGGATGACGTGGCGCTCGGTGCCATTCGGTAGGCGTAAGATCGTCTCTTCGCCGCGCCCGAGCCGCTGCTGCATGAGCTGCTCGCGGATCTGTGGCCGCTCGTCCGGTCGGGCCCACAGGCCCAGCTCAAGCGCCGTGTGGCCGAGCACGTCTTCGCGTCGCAGGCCGGTCAGCTCGAGGGCGGCCGCATTAATCTCGACCATCCGGCTGTCGGCGAGGCGCGAGATGGAGATCGCGATCGGGCTCCGCTCGAAGATCGTCGCGAAACGGGCCTCGCTGGCGCGCAGGGCCAGCTCGACTCGCTTCTGCTCGGTGATGTCGGTGATCTGAATGAGCCCACAGGGCTCGCCATTCAGCTCGATGACATCCCCCGCGAGCAGCACGATGCGCTCGCCGCCGGCCCGTTGGCGTAGGGACACCTCGATGTCGCGCACATGCTGCCCGTGGTGGAGCCGTTCGAGCACCCCTTGCCGCTCCTCCGGGTGGGCCCACAGGTTCAGCTCCAGCGTCGTGTGGCCGAGCACGTCCTCGCGCGGGTAGCCCGCCAGGGCCAGAAAGGCGGCATTGACCTGCACAATGTGGTTCTCGCGAAGCCGCGAGATGGCGATGGCGACCGGGCTGTGCTCGAAGATCGTCGCGAAGCGGGCCTCGCTGGCGCGCAGGGCAGACTCCGCCTGTAGGCGCGCGGTCACATCCTGGGCCACGACCAGCGCCGCCTCGCGGTCGAAGAGCTGGATCAGGTGTGAGGTGATCTCGACGTCAATGCGGGTGCCGTCCTTGAGGCGATGGCGCCAGACGCCGGAGTGCTGCAGGGCCGGCCGCGGCTGCGCCAGGTTCTCGCGCAGTCGCTCCAGGTCCTCGGGCGGGCGAATGTCGGCGATGGTCATGCGCAGGAACTCGGCGCGCGTGTAGCCGTACTTCGCCACCGCGGCGTCGTTAACCGCGAGGATCTGGAGGGTCTGCCGGTCGTAGACCCACATGGGGTGCGGGTGATGCTCGAACAGGTGGCGGTACTGGGCCTCGCGCTGGCGCAGCGCGGACTCGGCCTGTTTGCGCTCGGTGATGTCGTGGACCGAGGTCACGAGGCCGCTGAGCGCCCCATGGGGGTCTCTGAGCAGGACCGACTTCACATGGGCATGGATCGCGCGCCCATCCTTGCGCAGATAGGTGACCTCGCCATCATAGCTTCCCTCGCCCATGAGCCGGGTCAGGGCCGCCTCGCGCGAGGAGTCCGCGATCTGGGTGTGGAACAGCGTGGCGGTCTCGCGCCCAAGCGCCTCCTGGGCCGTCCAGCCAAAGAGCGCTTCGGCGGCCGGGTTCCAGTAGGTGACGCGCAAGGCCGCATCGGTGCCGATAATGGCATCGTGGACGGTGTCCAGGAGCCTGGCCTGGTAGGCCAGCTGCTCGCTGGCGCGCCGGTGCTCGGTCACGTCAACAATCTGGGTGAGGGAGTACGCTTTGCCGTGCAGGTTCAGCAGCTCAATATATACGAGCACGGCCTTCTCTGCACCGCTCTGCGTCGTGACGGTGCAGGCGAACCCGCTGACCCGCCCGTGGTCCACCAGCAGCTGCTGGATCTGGTCATGCTCATCCGGGCGCACAAAGATCGCAAACTCGCTGGTCGAGCGGCCGATGAGCTGCTGGCGGCTGTAGCCGACGAGCTGCTCCGTCGCCGCGTTGCTGTCGAGAAAGACGCGCTCCGGCAGGCTGGTCAGGGTGGTGGCGATGGGGCTGAGGTGGAACAGGAGCTGGAAGAGGTCGTGGGCATCGTGGAGGTCCTCCGCGGCCTGGGCGCGCTCCGCGAGCATGACGTCCGTGGCGAGACGCTGCTCGCGCTCGGCCAGGGCGATGCGGACCCTCTGCCGCTCAATGGCATACCGGAGCGCACGCCCGATCAGGGCGAAGCCGCATGGGTCTTTGCTGAGATAGTCCTGCGCACCCGCGCGCAGCGCCGCGATGGCCTCCTCCTCCGCGCTGGCCTCCGACCAGACCACGATCGGAAGCTGGGGGGCGGCCTGCCGCAGGTGCTCAATGCTCGCCAGCCCCTGGCTATCTGGAAGTCCCGGGTCGAGCAGCACGACATCACACGCTACGCGCGCCAACAGCTCCCGCCCCTGCGCGAGGGTGCCGGCATGGGCGATCACCATGGGAAGCAGGGGGTCCACCTGTAGGGTGGACTGCAGGTGCCCCACATCGGCGGAATGCTGGTCCACAACCAGCAGATGGATGGGGAGGCCAGTCATGGGGAGTCTCCAGGAGCAAGGGCATCACTGTGAAATCACACGAGCCGATGGGCGAGGCCCAGGATATCGCCGATGAGGGCCAGCAGATGCCGGCCATCTTCCGCGATCCCGCGGATGGCCGCGTCCTGCTCCGCGCTGAGGGCGTCGTAGACCTGCGCCTGCAACAGCTCGGCGCGGCCGAGGATCGTACTGAGCGGGGTGCGCGGCTCGTGGGATATGTTACGCGTCCTTGAGCCGTGCGGCGCGACCACGCCCATCGGTTGCGCATCGGAGAGCTCTCTAGTGCCGGCCAGGGCCGGCATCACAGAGGAGGCACCACTCGGGCACAATGGAGAGGTAGGCGGGAGGGGGAGCTACGGGGGGCAGCGCCTCACAAGGTGTTCATCACCGAGGCGAACGTAAACAAGTGGTAAAAAAGGCCAGCGAACGTACGCACGTATGCCAGGTCAGTATAGCACTGCTGGCGGCTATCGGAAGCGCACCGGGGGCATGGCGAACAGGGCGCCCAGAGGGCCTGCGCACCCGCTCTGCTTCGCGCACGGTGTAGGCGCGCGCTCTACCAGGGCCTCGACCGGCGGAGCTACAGGGTCTGGCGCAGGGGCCTGCTGGTATTGGCGTCCTGACGCGTCAAAGCGGGGCTTGTCGGCTGATGTGCAGAAGCCCCCAACATCTGGTACAATCCGGCGATAGTCCGGGCGCGGGGCCTGCCAGCGCCCACCCTTACGCCTTCACCGGCCGCCTGGCGGCCCGAGGATCATATGGCGAGCTCTGCATCGGGGGGCGCCCTCGCGCGCGCGCGGGGCGCCGGCTCGTCTCTGAGCGTCCCGCGGGTCGGCGGCCTGCGACCCTACATCTTCCTGGCCCTGCTCACGGCCGTGGCGCTCGCCGCGGCCTACGCCGTCCGCCCCACCGTGCGCATCGATATGGGCGGCGACTACGACGCCGCCTTCCTGCGCGGGTTCAACGGCCGCGAGATCGACGCGGCAAGCGCCGCCGAGACCGATGTCTACCCGTGGGCGCCCGGCCAGGCGACGCTGGCCGTCCCCGGCGGGCGCCGCGGCGACTGGATCGCCACCCTGCGCGCCGCCCCAGGCCAGCCGCCCGGCATCCTCGACGAGGCCGCCGTCGCCGTCAACGGCGTCCGCGTCGATATGCCCCGCCGCGGCGCCGACAGCCTGCTCGCCAAGATCCCGCCCGAGCTGTCCGGCGCCGAGCAGCTCACCTTCAGCCTGGTCTCGCCGCTGGTGGGCGGCGCCCTGCCCCCGCGCGACATCGTCGCCGAGGTCGCCCTCGCCCC
Source organism: Chloroflexales bacterium (assembly GCA_013336035.1). Classification (GTDB taxonomy): domain Bacteria; phylum Chloroflexota; class Chloroflexia; order Chloroflexales; family Chloroflexaceae; genus CAIWXH01. The sequence continues at coordinate 4,494 of JAAXUL010000015.1, read as the reverse complement.
CGCCCGCACCTACCGCTGGACGACCGGCGAGAGCATGATCGCGCTGCCGAACCTGGGCCGCGGCGCCTGGGTGGTCGAGCTGGGCGTCGTGACGCGCCACCCCGGCGGCCAGCCCGTGGGGGCCGAGATCTTCGCCGGCGATACGCCCCTCGCTAGCCTGCCCGAGAGCGGCGATCAGCGCCAGGTGCGCCTGCTCGTCCCGGCGAGCGCCGTGCGCGACGGCAGCCTCGCGCTTACGATCCGCTCGGCCGTGTTTGAGGACCCGCGGCCCCTGGGCGTCCTGCTGTCCGATGGGGTGGTCGCCCCCGCGGCCGGGGCTGGCCCCGCCGCCGCTATCCCGCCCCTCGGCGGCCTGGCGCTGGCCCTGGTCACGGTTCTTGGCGCCTTCGCGACCCTGCATCTGGCCGTGGGCGGGCGGGGGCGCCGCGCCGACGGGCGCGCGCCCTCCCTGCTCTGGCCGGCCCTCGGCGTCGCCCTCGCCGCCCTGGCTGGCGGCTGGGCCCTGATGGCCCACCGCTTCCCTAGCAGCTTTATGCTCCCCGGCCTCGCCTGGCTGGCCGCGTGGAGCGCGCTGCTCGTGCTGGCGCTGCGCCCGCTCACGCGCTGGCTCTTCCGCGCCGCCGGGATGGCCCTCGATGACGAGGGGCCAGGGGCGAAGGACGCGGGGGGCGTATCCGGCCTCATGGGCGGCGAGGTCTTCCTAAGCGCCCTGCTCATCATCTTTATCCTGAGCTACTGGCTTAAGGCCGCCGGCGCGCTCTACCCGTACTTCGTCGCCATCGATGTGCACTGGCATATGACCCGCGCCCAGTGGATCCTCGGCGGCGACCTGCCCCTGCTCTACGGCACCAGCAGCCCGCTCAATGAGACGACCATGCCCACGGCTGAGTGGGGCGCCAACCGCCCGGTCATCCCCTACTCGCCCTGGTTCCATATGTTCGCGACGGTCTTCGCCTTCACGCCGATGCCGATGGACACGGCGGCGAATATGTTCAGCATCCTGGTCGACAGCACGCGGGTCGTCCTGATCGCCCTGATCGCGCTCAAGGCCGGCCTGAGCCGCCGCGGCGCCCTGCTCGCCGCCGCCACCTACGCGGTCACCCCGGTGGCCTACCTGCTCCACTCGTGGGGCAATATCCCCACCGGCCTCGGCCTCTGGCTGACCCTGGTCTGCAATACGGTGATCTTTGTCTGGTGGGGCCGGCTGCGCGAGCGCCGCGTGATGGTGGCGCTCTCGGCGCTGCTGCTGATCACCTTTCTCGAGTACACGGTCACCGGCGTCTTTATGGGCCTGTTCCTGGTCGTGCTGACGGCCCTGGTCTGGCTCAATGGGATGCGCGGCGGCCCCTGGGCGGCCCTGCGCTCGCAGCTCGGGCCGCTGTGGGTCGCCGCGGGCGTGGCGATCGCCCTATCGCTGGCGATCTACTACGGCCAGTACATCCCGCCGATCATCGCGCAGACCGTCCCCTATATGGGCACCGTCTTCACCCGCGGCCCCGAGAGCGTCGGCGTCGAGCGGCCGCCCTTCGGCCAGTACATGTGGGCCTTCGTGCCGCACCTGGACTACCGCATCTGGCCGGGCGACTACCTCTACTACGGCCTGGCCATCCCGCTGATCTTCACTGTCCCCGGCTTCGTGGCCATGCGCCGGCGCCCGCTGGCCTGGGTCGTCTTCGCCGCCTGGGGCACGGTGGCCCTGCTCTTTATGCTCGCCGGCTACCGCATCTCGATGGTCGATAAGCAGCTTTTCTACCTGCTGCCCATGATCTGCGTCTGCTGGGCCATCTACGCCGACCGTATCTGGGGGCGCTGGCCCTGGGGTCGCTGGGCCATTATCGCCGTCCTGCTCTACACGCTGTACGCGGCCCTCGACCAGTGGGTGCTGCGCATCGCGACCTCGCCGGTCGTCGGCTGAGCGCTCGCGTGCGCTCGGCCAGGCAAGCGTAGCGGGCGCCCACCCAAATGAGGATTATGTTGCGGGAACAAGCCCTTCAGCGGAATAAAGCTACTGCGGTGACAATCCCCACCTGGCTCACGCCCCGGCGCGCCCTCGCGGCGCTGATGACGCTCGTTAGCCTGGCGCTGATCGGCGCGGGGTCGTACAAGTACTCCTACTGGGGCCACGGCTTCGACATGGTCGACTTCCATATGCCGATCTGGGGCACGACCATAGGGAAGTTCCTGCTGGTCTCGCGCTACAACTTCACCGATACCTTCATGGGGCTCGACGTGGCGCTGGGGTTTCTGCCGGCGGTGCCCTTCTACGCCCTCGCGCCCTCGGCCTACACGCTGGTGGTGCTCCAGGCCCTGCTGCTGGTCTCGGCGGCCATCCCGGTGTACCTGATCGCCCGCGACCGGCTCGGCGGCGCGTGGGCCGGCGTGGCCTTCGCCGCCCTCTACCTGCTCTACCCGACCACCCAGTTTATGGGCATGGCGGCGCCGTTTCAGCCGCGTGTGCCCGGGCTGGCCTGCCTGCTCTGGGCCTTCTGGTGCCTCGAGCAGCGGCGCCTTGGGCCCTACCTGCTGCTGCTCGGCCTGGCCATGCTCGCCCGCACCGACGCGGCCCTGGTGGTGGTGGCCTTCGGCATGTACGCGGCCCTGCGGCGGCTGCCGTGGGCCTACAGCCTGGTGCCCTTTGTGGTGGGGCTGGCCTACTTCTACGTCGCGATCACCTACATCACGCCGCTGTTCTACAGCCCCAGCTTTCAGCCCCAGCGCGTCGATCTGCCCTTCGACCTGAGCCGCGACTACAACGACCTGTGGCCGTGCGGGGTCAGCCCCCAGGCCTGCTACTACATGCACCTGGGCGGCGGCATCCCCAACATCGTCAAGAATATCCTCACCCACCCGGTCGAGGTCCTCTTCTTCGTCCTCCAGCCCGCCAAGCTGCTCTACCTGGCCCTGATGCTCGGCGGCCTGCTCTTCCTGCCGCTCTTCGCCCCGCGCGAGCTGCTGCTGGCCGCGCCGATCTTCGCGATCAACCTGCTCTCGAACCGGGTCTACCAGTATGTGATCACCGAGCAGTACCAGATCCTCGCCATCCCCGGCCTGACCATCGCCGCGATCTATGGCGCGGCCTGGCTGTGGGAGCTGGCCCAGGACAGGGCCAGAAGCGCCAGGGTCGCGAGCTTTATGGCGAAGCATATGTGGAGCGCGAGCTTGCCTGATGGCTCTTTCTACAGAAGCGAAAACTCGCGCTTTGACGAGGTCTCGAGCGCTAGCCCGAAGCTGCGCACGCTGGGCGCCGTCGCGCTGGTGGCGATGGTGGCCCTGGTGGCGCTGATCAATGTCCCGCTGAAGAACCCGGTCGTCTCGGCCATCCGCTACCCCGAGCGCCCCGCGCGGGTGGCGATCATGGAGCGCATGCGGGCCGAGATCCCGCCCGACGCGAAGGTGGCGGCGACCTCGTTCCTGGCCCCGCACCTGCTGCCGCGCCTCGAGCTGTACTACATCCCCGGCGGCAAGATGCACCACCAGCCCGACGAGGCCGACTACGCCTTTCTCGACGCCCGCGCCGCCGGCCTGCAGGCCGAGGCCGCGAAGGGCAACGATATTCTCGCCCGCCTCCTCGCCGACCCATCGTGGGAGGTCGTCGACCGCGAGGACGATCTGTATCTGCTGCGCAAGAAGGCGCCATGATAACTGACCTCGAGCAAGCAATCGACCCATGGCTCCAGCACATGACCTGGCGGCGCGACTTTGATAGCTGGCGTGAGCGCCGCCTGAACCAGGAGCAGTACCAGGCCGAGCGCATCGGCATGCTCGCGGGCGCGGCGGGCCCCATGGCCGGGCTGCGCCTGCTCGACCTTGGGGCCGGCATGGGCGGCTTCGCCGTCGCCGCGGCCCTGGCCGGCGCCCGCGTGAGCGCCTGCGAGTACAACCCCGCCTACTGCCGGATCATCGGGCTGCGCGCCGCGCGCCACGGCCTGCCCCTGCCTGTCTTCAACGCCGCCGGCGAGGCTCTGCCCTTCCCTGACGCGGCCTTCGACGCCGTCACCGCCTGGGATGTGCTCGAGCACGTGCAGGACCCGGCGCGCATGCTGCGCGAGCTGGCCCGCGTGCTGCGGCCCGGCGGCCACGCCCTGATCACCGCGATCAACCGGCGCGCCTGGGTGGACCCCCACTACCACATCGCGGGCCTCAACTGGCTGCCCCGCCCCGCCGCCGAGGCCCTGATCGCCTGGCGCGGCCGCAGCAAGGCCGGCGCGGCCTTCCGCGATATGCAGCGCCTCTCCGAGATGCACTACTTCCACTACGGCGAGCTGCTGCGCCTCTGCGCGGGCCTCGGCTTCCGCGTGCGCGACCTGCGCGAGGAGCAGCTGCGCGCCGGGCAGTTCGTCAGCCGCAAGGCCAGCCGGCGCGCCATCCGCGCCACCCTGCGCGCCGTCGGCCTCGAGGGCGTCGCCTACCGCGCCCAGCGCCGCTGGTACGTCGGCATGTTCGAGCTGGCGCTCGAGAAAGCGCCCGGCTGATGGCCACAGACCCCGCGGCCCC
>JAAXUL010001134.1 GCA_013336035.1 Chloroflexales bacterium | reverse complement strand
ACGCTGATATGCCACCAGACAATCTTGGTGGCGCCAGTGCCGACCGTCTCAACACCGGGGGTGGCGGTGGGGGCGCCGGCGGCGCCTCCCGCAGGGGCCTCGGTGGCGGCCCCGGCCGGGGCCTCGGTGGCCGCCGGAGCCTCAGCCGCTGTGGTCGGCTGGGCTGCCTCGCCCGCGCCAGGCTGGGTCGAGCCGGACGGCTGGCCGCCGCAGGCGCCGAGGAGCGCGAGGGCCAGCGTGAGCAGCAGCGGGAGGGAGAGTCTGCGAACCGTCATAAGCATGCTCCTTTGCAAGAGAACCGTCGTCGGTTCAGGTGGATGGGAAGCTAGCCATCCGCCAGCAGGCGGATGGCATTATCTAGGCGCCCGTACTGGCAGCGTAGCGACACCGGGAACGATGGGTAGGCGAGATGGACGGGTAAGCCGCTGCTCAAGGAACAGCCGGCCCGTAGGGGGAAAGAGTATCTGGGGATTGACGCGAGGGCTAGCGCAAGTATGGAGGGTGTGATCCGTATGAGCAGGGGTGTATCACAGAGTGTGCCATGAAGAGCGTCGCGTGCCTTAATGTTGAGACTTTTTTACTGTGGAGTGCGCCGAAAACTGGTTCCGCATCGAGCGGGCCCGGAAAAGCCCGACCGCCGCAGCGCGTTGGAGGCCCACGACTTGCACCCATGCCTGTGGCGTGGGTGCAAGTCGTGCGCCCCGAGTCACACGGAGGTTCACCATGAGTCAGAACTCGCCGGCGGCTCGTGTCACGCTGGATAACAGCGCCACCATCGCCCCGATCTCGCCCCTCCTGTTTGGTGGCTTCGTCGAGCATATGGGCCGCTGCATCTATGGCGGCCTCTATGACCCTGGCTCAGCCCAGGCGGACGAGCAAGGCTTCCGGCGCGACGTGATGCGCGCTCTGCGGGACGAGATGCGCATCGCGATCATCCGCTACCCGGGCGGCAACATGCTGAGCAACTACCACTGGCGCGACGGGGTCGGCCCCAAGGAGCAGCGCCCGCGGCGCCGCGAGCTGGCCTGGCGCTCGATCGAGAGCAACCAGTTCGGCACCAACGAGTTCATGGAGTACTGCCGCGTCGCAGACATCCAGCCCATGCTCGGGGTCAACCTAGGCACCGGCACCATTTCCGAGGCGGCCGCCCTCGTCGAGTACTGCAACGCGCCGGCTGGCACTGCCAACGCCGACCTGCGGGTCAGCCACGGCTACCCCGCGCCCCACGGCGTGCAGTACTGGTGCCTCGGCAACGAGATGGACGGCCCCTGGCAGTTGGGCCGCCTGAGCTCCGAGGACTACGCGGTCAAGGCCCGCGAGGCCGCCAAGATGATGCGGCTTCATGACCCTGACATCAAGCTGATTCTATGCGGCTCGTCGAATACGGCTATGCCAACCTACCCCGACTGGGACCGCGTGGCTCTCGAGACCTGCTGGGAGTCGATCGACTACCTGGCCCTCCACTACTACGCCCAGAACTACGAACATGACACCGCCAGCTACCTCGCCTCGGCGGCCCAGTTCGAGGGTCACCTCGACACGCTCGCGGGGCTGCTGCGCTTCGTCAGGGCCAAGCTCCGCTCGAAACATGATGTCTACCTCTCCTGGGACGAGTGGAACGTCTGGTACAAAGACACCTCCGGCGACGGGAGGTGGCAGGAAGGGCCCGCACTGAGCGAAGAAGTGTACAACCTCGAGGATGCGCTGGTCGTCGCCCAGTGGCTGAACGTCTTCTTGCGGCGCTCCAATGTGCTGAAGATCGCCTGCCTGGCCCAGCTGGTGAATACGATCGCGCCGCTCACCGTACGCGGCGAGCAACTGCTGCGCCACCCGACCTACTACCCATTCGTGCTGGTGAGCAACTACGCCGCCGGAAAGGCACTGAACCCGCAGACCGTCGCGCCCCAGTACGACACAGTGAAGTTCGGCTCCGTACCCCTGCTCGACGTGTCGGCCAGTTACGATGAGGCGCACGACAGCGGGGCGGTCTTTCTCGTGAACCGCAGCCAGCAGGAGCTGCTCACGATCGAGGTGGCGTGGCAGGGCGCGCTGCCGACGCGGGCTACGGCCATCTACCAGCTATCCGGCAGCGACCCGAAGGCGATCAATACCTTCGAGCAACCCACTACGATCGCGCCGCGCCAGCTCGAGGGAGGGCCGATCGACAACGGGCGGCTCAGCCTGCACCTGCCACCCCTGTCGTTTACGGTGGTTACGACCAATGGGTACGCTCGGAGCCGCCGTTGAAGGGCGGGTCACGGAAGTGACTGCGCAAACAAAGGGGGAAGAACGTGATAGTCACGCGCCTCACTCTTCGGGCGGGCACATCGATCGGCGTGAGCTCGCCGCGGCTGTCCGGCCACTTAGCCGAGCACCTGATTGTGGCCGCCGACTGGGTGGTCTGACAGGTTCCGGGTGTGAAGACCCGTCTACCCCCATACGCTCTATACTGCCGGGCTGGGCAGCCCGACCACTGTGAACACCACGCCCGAGGCCGTCCGGTTCGCCTTCGCCGACTACGGCGTGGTGCAGGGTGACACGGTCGAGGAGGAGGTGGCGAGCGAAAAGTAAGTGCTTCACCGCCTCGCCGTTGCTGGCATCGCCATGGGGGATATCACCGTGTGTCAGAATTGCTCTACGCTCTGTAATGCGCGCTATGGGCGCCTGGTGGCGATGGAGCGCATCGTAGTATGGAGCGCCAGAACACGTCCGTTGCATCACCGGTGTTGGTCCAGCGCTCGATGCGTGCGAAGAGGCCCTCGATCCGCGGGCGGTAGCGCTGGACGCGGTAGGTCACGCCGTCGACCGTGCGCGGTTCCAACTCCTCGCGCTGCCACCCCGCGCCGGCCTCGACGAGTACTGGCACCAGGTCTTCTGCGGTATGTGTCAAGTGC
>JAAXUL010001133.1 GCA_013336035.1 Chloroflexales bacterium | reverse complement strand
CCCGTTCTGGCTAGTACGCCGGAGCGGGCGCTACATTTTTTTCGTCGTCTTCCTCAGAGAGTAGCTCGCCGGGTTTGACCCCCAGCGCTTTGCTGATCCGCCCCAGCGTCTTCTTGTCAATCCGCTGAACACGGTCGTGCCAGAGGTCCAATACGGTGCTATAGGCAACACCGCTCCGATTTGCCAGAGCCTGAATGTTCAAGCCCTGCAACTCAGCAAGCTCTCGCACACGGAGCTTGACCACGCGAACCTCCTCTCTCACTGCTATAGTAACGACTATAATACTGGGCTTGATATCTGTCAAGCACTAGTGCTGTAGTGGCACAAGTATCCCCAATCCGAATGACCGGGAGGGGCTGGTTAGGGCAGTTCAGCAGTGCGCGACAGCGGTGTGAGACACGCACGCTGATTGGATAGGCGCTTCGCGCTGCGCTATGTGCCGTTGCGAGCGAACGCTCGTTGATGACGAGGAGGCAGAGCGGCGCTCATACGTTCGGTCACAAGGGACGGAGTGTCGCTACCTCTTCCCTCATGACTGGGCCTCAGCGGTGAAATCTTCAGAGCAGGTTTGGTTGCCACCCCTGCGGCGCCTCGAAGAAGTAGCGTTGCTCTGAAACCTGGACATCGGTCAGCACGCCGGCGTCCAGATCGGCCGTCGCCTCAAAGAGGATGAAAGCATGGTGTGGGTCGTAGCGGCGCACCAGCTGCACAAGGTCAGGCATGTGCGGGATGAAATCCTTCGCCTCCGGGTCAGAGAGCCGCATGAAGCGGTAGAACGGCTCCACATCGGGATCCTGATGGTGGAATAGCACCACGAACCCGCGCGGCTGTCCATTGGTCAGTTGTCTGACCAGTGCCTCCAGCGCCCGGTTGGCTTCGAGTAAGGCCTGCTGTTGCGTGCTGAGCGGTGGAACCCCGCGCCCGCGCTGCTTGGGCATACGCTACCCCTCCATGTGCGTCCTGCCAGTCGCTGGAGCAGTGTATCACGCGGCAGCCCTCCGCCGGAGGAACTTATGCGACACCGGGTCACCGTGCTCGCCCTTGGCTCTCGCGGCGATGTCCAGCCGTTCGTTCCCCTCGGGCAGGCGCTCCAGCGCGCCGGCCACCGCGTGCGCGTGGCCACGTTCAGCGCCTTCGCGCCGCTCATTCAGGGCGCCGACCTGGAGTTCTTCCCGCTCCCTGGTGACGCCGAGGTCCTTCTGCGACGCGCCGCCCAGGGCGACGCCCTCTTCGGTCGCAGCCCTATCGCCGGCATCCAGGCCCTCGCACGCTCGTACGGCACCCTGGCGCGAAGCCTCCCTACCGTGATCGCCGGCCTCGGCGACACCGACCTGGTCCTGAATCAGCTCCCCTCGTTTCTCTTTGGTGGTGACCTGGCTGAGCACCTTGGCGTCCCCTGGGCAGTCGTCGCGGTCATCCCAATCATCCGCACCCGCTACCGACCACTGGTCGGCTTCCCACAGGGGCCAGGCTGGCTGCCTGGCTACAATCAGCTGACCTATCGCCTCGGCGAGCAGGTCGGCTGGCAGCTGTTCCGGGGCGCGGTCAACCGCCTGCGGAAGCGCTGGGGGCTGGCTCCGCACCCGCCCTGGGGCGCCATAGGCGCGCTCTACCGGCAGGGCGTACCCTTCATCTGCGGCTTCAGCGCCCACGTGGTGCCGCGGCCGCCCGACTGGGGGCCGCAGGTCCACCTGACCGGCTGGTGGTATCCAGAGGAGCCCGACTGGGAGCCGCCCGAGCAGCTGCAGCACTTCCTCGCCGCGGGGCCAGCGCCGGTCTTTATCGGCTTCGGCAGCATGCCGGTGGCCGATCCCCAGCAGGTGACGGCTCTTGTGGTCGAGGCGGTCCGCCGCAGCGGGCAGCGCGCCATTCTCCACGTCGGCTGGGCCCGGCTCGGCGGGCACCTTCCCTCTGAGATCTTCCCGCTGGAATACGCGCCCTACGGCTGGCTCTTCCCGCGGATGTCAGGCATCGTGCATCATAGCGGCTCGGGAACCACGGGCTTTGCCCTACGCTCGGGCGTGCCATCGCTGGTCGTACCCTTCGCCTTCGACCAGCCGTACTGGGGGGAGCGGACGGCAGTGCTTAGGGCAGGCCTACCCCCGCTCCCCTACCGCGAGCTCGAGGCGGGCCGCCTCGCCACAGCCCTGCGGCAGCTGGCAGGTGAGCCGGACCTGCGGGCGGGGGGCGGCGGCGCTCGGGCAGAGGCTTCAGGTTGAGCGTGGGGTTGAGCGTGCCGTCGCGCTCATTGAGCAGCTGTGACGCCGCGTACGGCGGGTTGCCAGATGGCCGGCTCTGGTTGGGCTCTGGTTGGGCTCAGGAACGAGCCTCCGCGTACCACCGCGCCAAGAACGTGGTGAGCTGGGCAAACGGGAGTGGTTGGGCCTCAGCCGGTGGATGGGGAATCACGAGTGAGCATGCCCGAGTCAACCACGAGGCCGATGCGATCGGTGATGTGCCAGGCCGCGATGTACTGGCAGTGGGCCGCGGCCTCCGCAACGAGGCCGAGCACGCGCTGGCGCAGCAGGGTGCTGACGACCTTCGCGCTCGTCTCGTGGTCGGCCGGGTGGAGGGTGTGACGGGGGTGGACGTTCCCTGTGTCTTCGCCGCCCTCGGCGGGGTAGGTGCGTCCGTCGCTGGCGACGAGCCGGTCGCCCTCGACGCGCAGCACCTTCCCGAAGACCCAGGCGTCGGGCTGGCCGGGAACCTCGATCACCACTTGGTTGTTGGGCTGGAACATAGTCGTTGCCTTTCTCAGAACATCTCAAGTTGGCGCGGTAGGCCCACGGGTTGCGCAACGAGCTTCGGCGGCGCCGATAGCCGTGGTGCGCGAGCATCCCCCATACTGCTGATACGCAGGGGTTTCCTGCCGCTTGCAGGAGGTGGTGATGAGC
>JAAXUL010001132.1 GCA_013336035.1 Chloroflexales bacterium | reverse complement strand
CGCGTAGGCGTCGTTGGCCTTGATCGCGTCGTAGGCAGTGGCCAGCATATCGACATAATAGTCGGCGCTCGCCACCCGGCCGCCGATGCCGCCCGCCGTCGCGCAGTCGCCGCCGTTCTCGCAGGCGCGGTTCTGCTCGTTCCAGATCTCGTAGGCCTGGACCCGGCCGCGGTAGCGGGCCGCCATCTGGCCCATAAAGGAGCCGAAGTCGCCGAAGTTCTCACGGCGCGGCATGCCCGGGCCGCCCGCCCAGTCGGGCGCCGAGACGATGCTCAGCAGCAGGCTGACGCCCTGGCGCTGCGCGTCCGCGACGATATCGTCCAGCTCGCCCCAGAAGATCTGGCCGGAAGAGTCGTGCAGGTCGCGCCAGCGCACCTGCTGGCGGATCCAGTTCACCCCGGCGTTCTTCGAGAGGGTCAGAACGCGGTTGCGGTCCTGCCACGCCGTGCTCTCGCCGTACAGGTGGGCGTTAAAGCCATAGATGAACTGCCGGGGCATCGCGTCCGAGGTGTTGCGGAAGTTAAAGGCCTGGTTGTTCCGCTGGTACTGGTCGCGATACTCGTTGCCGAGCAGGCCCAGCAGGATGCGGTACTGCGGGTTCGGCTCGTTGGGGTGCCACTCCATGCGCTGCCGCTCGAAGTACTGCACCCAGTAGGTCTGCCCGTCCTGCGAGTTGACCTCCTGGAACTGCTCGCTCAGAGGGTAGCCGTAGACCTCGAGGCCGCCATTGTTCAGCCAGAAGTCGCGGAAGGGCGCCGGCCCGTCGCGCAGGGTGTGGCTCGTCTCGGCGAACCAGGTGCCGTCGCCGGGGTTGCCCACAGCCTGGAAGGACGGCTCGCGCTCGCGGCCCTTCGCCAGCTGCTTGCCCATCAGGCGGCCCAGGACATAGTAGCGGTTGCCCTGCTGCCCGTAGTTCTCGGGGTGCTCCTCGAGCACGGCGCGCTCGAAGTACTGCACCCGGTAGTACTCCCCGGGGTTAGTGAAGCTCTCCTCGACAAAGGGCTGTGAGATCGGGAAGCCGAGCACGAAGAGGCCGTTCGGCGTGTTCTTCCAGGTCTCCAGGAAGCCATTGACCGCCGCGTGGCCCGTCTCAGCGAAGTAGCGCGCCTGGTAGGGCGGGTAGGTGTCGGCAATTCCGCTCTGCGCGGTGCTCTGGCGAGGCCAGGCTACAGCTGTAGCCAGAGTCGCGATAAGAACCAGTGCGACGACAATACGTCTGGCCATACTCTCTCTCCTCAAGCTTGGCATACATTAGCGTAGATCTAGGAAGCGGGCCTTCTGCCACCGATTGTAGCAGTGAGGGCTGATACAGCCCTGATGGGCCCGTGATTCGGCGGTTACCGTTCGATTAACGACCAGCACGGCCCCACGCCGCGCGACAAAAGTGCCCACGGCCTCGGCCAGGGCATTCATACGCGCATCCTCACCGCCGCTCCCGCACACTGCAGATCACGGGCGTGCGAGCTAACTGGCTATCAATCTGATCAGGGCTTTGCTCGGACATTAGGGGAAAGGCGGACAGGCCCCTCTGCCTGGACCAGCCATTGTTGCGCGTCACGCCGGACAACGCCGATTATACGGGCGCCTGTAGCGGGCGTCAAATGCTGGGGGCGCGAGAAGCGGGAAACGGTGAGGCCGCACATAACTGTGCGACCTCACCAGTGGAGCGGGAGACCGGACTCGAACCGGCGGCAGCCTGCTTGGGAAGCAGGTACTCTACCAACTGAGTTACTCCCGCGTCACGGGTTGAAGTATAGCATTCGCTGAAACGGCTGTCAATCGCAGGTATGAATCTGTGAACCTGAGCATCAGGCCGAGACAGCGTCGAGAATGCGCAGGAAGGCGGCGACCACCTGGGGGTCGAAGTGTCGCCCAGCCTCCTCGACGAGCATAGCGCGGGCCTTCTCCAGGGGCCAGGCCGTCTGGTAGGGCCGGTTCGAGGTGACGGCGTCGTAGACGTCGACCACGGCGAAGATGCGCGCCGCGAGGGGTATTTCGTCGCCGGCGAGGCCGCGCGGGTAACCTGTGCCATCCCAGCGCTCGTGGTGGTAGTGCGGTATGTCTAGGGCCGGGCGCAAGAAGGGGATAGGCTTGAGCAGCGCGTAGGCGTAGCCCGGGTGGAGCTTGATCACCTCCCGCTCCTCACGGGTCAGCGGGCCGGGCTTGAGCAGGATGGCGTCGGGGATGCCCATCTTGCCGATATCGTGGAGCAGGGCGCCGCGCCTGATGTGGACGAGCTCCTCCTCGCTGAGGCCCACGGCGCGGGCGAGGCGTATCGTCAGCTCGGTGACCCGCCGCGAGTGGCCCTGGGTCTCTTTGTCGCGCAGCTCGAGGGCCCGCGACCAGCCCTCGAGGGTCGTATCGTAGGCCAGGGCCAGATCGATGTTCGCCCGCTGCATGTGCTGGAACAGCTCGGCGTTATCGACGGCCACGGCCGCCTGGCCGGCGAGGGTCTCGAGGAAGTCGAGCCACTCGGCGTCGGGGGTCAGCAGCGTGCGGTGGAAGACCTCTAGCACCCCCCGCACGTACCCCTTGGCGACTAGGGGCACCGCGATATAGCTCTCGAAGCCCTCGGCGACGATCAGGCTCTGGCGCAGGAAGGCGGTCTCGGGGCCGTCTACCCGCCGCTCGATCACGGTCTGCCGCTCGAGGGCGGCCCGGCCGGGCGGCCCCTCGCCGAGCCGCACCTGCGTGCTGAGGATCGCCCCCGTGCGGAAGCCGCGCCCGGCGACGTGCTCGAGGGCCAGGCTGTGGGGGTTAAGGATCAGCACCGCGGCGGCGTCCACGCCAAGCTGCTGGAGGGTCTGGTCGAGCAGGACGTTCAGGCTGAGGCGCATGTCGAAGCTGCCGGTGATGGCCTGGTCAATCGCGCGCAGCCCCACCAGGTGCCGCAGCCGC
>JAAXUL010001131.1 GCA_013336035.1 Chloroflexales bacterium | reverse complement strand
GCGGGTAGTACGGGTCGCCGACGGTTGCCGCCGCGGGGATGGCCGTCGGCGCGGCAGCGGGTGCAGCGATCGGGGCCTCAGTGGGAGCTTCGGTCGGGGCAACGGTTGCTGCTGTAGTCGGCGCGGCGGTGGGCGCCACGGCAGCGGTGGTGGGCGCGGGCACGGCGGTAGGCGCCTGGGCCGTCTGACCGCCACATGCCGCCAGTAGCATGCTGACGAGCATGATCAGCGGCGTCAGGATCTGGAGTGTGCGTCTGCTCATGGATTATGTCCTTATGAAAGCGAGCAATATGGGTTACCGTTTCCTGGTGGCCCTCACCCCGGCGGGCGCAAGGCCTCACCGCGCCGGCGTCCGCTGGGGTGAGGGCCTTGAGCGCTGACGGCTGCCCCGCCCGGAAGTAGCGGTAGGCCAGGAAGGCGGCGAGCCCCCAGACCCGCGTGACCATCAGGCTGCCCTCGGGGCCGAAGCTGCCGCCGCTCCCAAGGCGCGAGGCGCCCTCGGTCGGGCCGAGGCGGAACAACGACGTCAGGTACGGCTGGCCCCCGCTGACCGGCACGCCGAAGATGTTGCCCTGGAACCAGTTCCAGCCTGCTTGGAGCCGGGGCGGGCAGGCGCGCGGGTCGGCCTCCCGTCTTGATTCGGATGGCAGGCCCGATCGACAAGGGGCGAGGGGAGATTCCGCAGCAAGACGACATTCCCTCTCTCTCCCAGGTCACAATCGGCGCGCGACCCTCCCGGCGTGCAACAAGGTGGTGTCAGCTGAAGAAGCCGGCGATCAGGCTCGCGAGCCACTGGAGCACCCCGAAGCCGATCGAGGCGATGATCGCGCCGCCGAAGCCGTTGACCTTCAGCCCCGCGACGAAGTTGTCGGCGATAGCGCTTCGCGCCGGCCTATGGCCAACAGCAGGATGACTGCCGAGACGATCAGGTTGATGATCGCCCCAAAGAGACCCACGTTGGCCACCAACAAGCCGAGGCTGCCCAGCAGCCAGATCACCACGTTCGAGACGATCGCGATGACAATCGCGGAGATGAACGCTGCGCCGAAGCCGTCGACTCGCAACCCCCAGCCCAGATTGCTAAGGATCCAGATCAAGAAACCGCCGATCAGACCCACTATAACCGTCGCGATGAGCAACCCGATGAGACCTACCATGATCACGACCCTTTCGTGCTTCTGCGAGATACCACGCGCCAGGAGCAAGCCCCAGACGCCACGAATGCTTCCTTCGCCGTGTGCTCACAGTATCAGTGCTGGCCGCCGCGGCCAGAAGCAATGAATGGTGTGTCTTTGCGTCGACAAAAGGCCCCCTACATTTGTAGGAGGCCAGGGCCTGGTCTGAGGCGGTGTGAGCGCCCCGTGTTAGCCAGAACAAGGCATGCGGCTATCTGAAGTTGTGGCATTACGTTGCCTGAACGCGGGCGCGACGAAGCATCCCAGGCGGCCTGGTCGAACTATGAGTGATACGGTGGTACGAAGGATGGATAGTTCGCTGCTCAGTCTATACCCTGCACGATACCTCAGCCATCACAGAAAAATGTGATATAGTGAGCAAAAGCACGTCATTGATTTGCATAAAGATAATGCTTGCACCTCGCATCCTGGCTCAGCCCGCGCCTCCGCCCATGTGCGTCGATCGGGAGCGGCTGTATCAGCAGCTTGATCGCTGGCGGGAGCTGCGGGCGCTGATTGTGCGTGCTCCGGCCGGCTACGGCAAGTCAACCCTGGTCAGCCGCTGGATCGCCCTGGCCGGCGATCAGCTTCAGGCCGCCTGGATCTCGCTCGACGAGAGCGCCGACGCCCCCAACCTGTTTCTAAGCCAGATCGTCGCCGCACTCGACCCCCTGGTCGACGGACTCGCTGCTGCCGTCCAGCCGATCCTCGAGGATGCGCACCCCGACCCGGAGCGGGTGCTGGGCCAGCTACTGCTGACGGTCAGCGCACACTTGTCGGGTGTGCCGTTCGACGCGGGACAGCTGCTGCTCGTCTTTGACGACCTGCACCTCGTGACAGCGCCGGCGGTGCTCGCGCTGCTGCGGCGGATCGTCGAGCGCGGGCCGCCGAACCTGCACCTGATCCTGATCAGCCGCGAGGCGCCCGACCTGCCCCTGGCCCGGCTCTACGCCAATGGGCAGATCGGCGAGATTGCTGTCGACGAGCTGCGCTTCACGCCCGAGGAGCTGCGCGACTATCTTGTGCCGCGCGGGTTCCCAACGATTAGTGCTGCTGATCTGGCCGAGATCGAGCGCCGCAGCGCGGGCTGGATCACCGCGCTCCAGATCGCCACCATCGGCCGGCGCAGTCAGGGCTATATCGGCGACCTGATCGCCGCCCTGTCGGCCGATAGTCGCTGGCTGTCCGCCTACCTCGCCGAAGAGGTCCTGGCCCGGCAGCCCGAGCCGGTCCGGCGCCTCCTGCTGTACAGCTCCATTCTAGACTCGTTCAACGCGGCGCTCTGCGCGGCGCTCAGCGGGCTGGGTGATGCCGAGCAGCTGCTCGATCAGATCAACAAGGCAAACCTCTTTCTGATCGGCCTGGACAGCCGCAACGAGTGGTTCCGCTACCACCACCTCTTTCAGGCGTGGCTCCAGCAGTGCCTGATCGCCTCCAAGGGGCTGCCCTTCGCCCAGGAGCTGCATAGGCGGGCGGCCGCGTGGTACGCCCAGGCCAATGATATCCCCGCCGCGATCCGGCACTTCCTGGCAGCCGGCGACGACACGGCCGCGGTCGAGCTGGTGACCACGCGCCTGCCGGCGCTGATCATGCGCGACCCCTACCACGCGCGGAGCTGGCTCGAGATGCTGCCGGCCGTCCGCCAGGCGACCGATCCGGCACTGATGCTGCTGCGCTGCCGGCTGGAGTGCATCTTCGATAACCGGGAGCTGCTGACTTATGT
>JAAXUL010001130.1 GCA_013336035.1 Chloroflexales bacterium | reverse complement strand
GGCGATGAACACGCCGATCAGCCCGCCGTTGACGGTTACCTCAAGCCACCAGTTGTGCAGATTGACCGCTCCTGGGAAGTCGGGCAGCGCGCTAATGGTGGTCTCCGCGTTCCCGGCGCCGACACCCAGGCCCTCGGGGTGGCCGGCCACCCCGACGCGCTGATCGGCGCCGAGGCCCGCGGGCGCTACCTCGCCGCCGTGGGCGCCGCCCGCGCTGAGCAGGGGCGCACCGAGGCCGCCGCCGCCGTGGTCGCGAGCATCAGGCGCCCTGCCGACCGGGCGCGCGCCGGGGCGGCCCTCGCCCGCGCCCTCGCGCCCCATAGCCCGGGGGTGGCCCGGGCGATCCTCAGCACAACCCTGCGCACCGCCACCGTCGGCCGCGAGGAGACCTTTCGCGCCCTCGAGCTCGCGGCGCCCGCCCTGGCCATCCTCGGCGGCCCAGGCCTGCTTGATGCCACATCGGCGGCGGTGGACGAAATCGATATGTGGTAAAGCCCCCTGGCCCGCATTTACGGCACAGCCACCCTTATGCGACACTCGAGACTCTGCCTCGCTATCGTGATGCTCGCGCTGGTGCTGCTGGCCATGCCCGAGCATGTGGCCTACGGGCACAGCCCCAGCATGGTCCTTGGCGGCTACTTCACCGTTGAGGAGACCGAGCTGCTACTGCGCGATATGGCGGCGCGCTACCCGCATCTGGCGACCCTGGTGGACTTTGGCGACTCGTGGGAACGCGGCGAGCCGGACGGCGCCCCCGGCTATGACCTGCTGGCGCTGCGTATTACCAGCCGGCGCCACCCGGGGCCCAAGCCGGTCTTCACCCTGGTCGCGGCGATCCACGCCAACGAGCTGGCGGGCCCTGAAGTCGCCACCCGCTTCGCGTCCATGCTCCTCGCGGGGTACGGGGTTGACCCGACGCTCACATGGCTGCTTGACGGGCACGAGGTTGTGGTCGTGCCGATCTTCAACCCTGACGGGCGAGCGTTGGCCCAGCCCACCCGTAAGTCGACAAGCGCCTGGCCGGACACGACCTGCCGCGGCGTAGACCTCAACCGCAACTTTCCATACGAGTGGGGGGCGGCAGCGGCAAGCCCCTACCCGTGCAGCGACACCTACCTCGGCCCGACGCCCGCCTCGGAGCCGGAGACGCGGGCGATGATGGCCCTGCTCGAAAACCTCTACGCAACCCGTGCGACGCCGCCCGCCGGCCAGCCCTTCCCCGACGAGACAAGCGGCGTGCTGGTGAGCCTGCACACCTACGGCGACCTGGTGCTGTGGCCCTGGGCGCACACTAGCGCGCTCGCGCCCAACGCGCCCGGGCTCGAGCGGCTTGGCCGGAGCATCGCCGCGCGAAACGGCTACAGCCCAAAGTCGGCGTTCGCGCTCTATCCGCACGCGGGCCGGCTCGACGACTGGGCGTACGCGACCCTCGGCGTGGCCGCCTTCACGATCGAGATCGGCAGCGTATACCCCTGTAGCGGGCATAGCGCCCCGTTCACATGCATCGATGATCTCTTCTGGCCGCAGAATCGCGGCGCGCTGGTGTACGCGGCTCTGGTGGCCAGCACGCCCTACACCCTGGCCTTCGGCCCCACCTTCGATGCGGCGAGCGTGACGGGCGATACGGCGAACGTGACGGTCAGCGCCCGGGCGAGCGCGGTAGCGGGCGGCGTAGCCGCGGCAGAGCTGTACATCGGCGAGGGTCCGCCCTACGCCAGCACGCCCCTGGCGATGGTGGCGGCCGATGGGGCCTTCGGCGGCGCGGTGGAAGAGGTGCGCGTCACTGTCCCGCGCGAGCTGCTCGCGGGCGACGTGCGACCACTGCTGATCATGCGGGCCTCCAGCACCACCGGCGCCTGGGGGCCATTTGAGGCCCGCTGGGCGCCGGCGCCGGACGCGCCAGGGCCGGCCTACAGGCTGGTGCTGCCGCTGCTGGCCCGGTGAATGCAGCGCGTGCGGGCAGGCCCGCCCTAGCCGAGCAGCACCCTGACCTGCTCGAGATCATAGAGGCACCCCAGGCGCTCGAAGATCGCGGCGGCACGCGCCAGCAGCTGGTAGTCCTCGGCGCGCTCGCGCAGCCGGCCATGCAGGTAGAGGGCCCTGGCCTCGACGTAGGGCATACCCATGCGCGCGGCGAGGGCCACGGCCCACGACCAGCGGCGCCGGGCAGCCCCGCTGCGGCCATCGAGCCAGGCGTGCAGCCCCTGCCAGGTGAGCGCCACGGGGCGCGCGACAGGGAAGACCAGGGCGAAGCGATCTAGCGACCGGCAGGCCCGCAAGGCCACCTCGGCCAGAGCTTTGCGGCCGGCCACATCGTGCGCAGGCCGCGCCCCCCACAGGCCCAGGTAGACCTCGGTGATCGCCGAGTAGCCGCCCATGGCGTAGATCGCCGCCGGGGGCACCCGCCCCAGCAGGCCCGCGCCAGCGTTCGCCAGAGACTGGGCCAGATCGGTGGCACCGCGGCGCAGGGCCGCGCGGCCCAGCAGCGCGTAGACCCAGATCTCCTCGGCCCGGGCGCCGCCGAAGTTCTCGGCCAGCAGAGCCTCGGCCTCGCCGAGCAGTGTCTCGGCCCGGGAGCCTTCGCCGAGGGACAGGAGGTTCTCGGCGGCGCCGATCAGGCCCCAGGCCCGCACCTGCACATCGCCCGAGCGCAGCCCGCTCACCTGGAGCTCCTCGCAGGCGGCCAGGGCGACCCGAAAGTTGCCCTGCTGTAGCTCGATCAGCGCCCGAGTCGCGATGCACTCGGCGCGGCGCCGCTCGTCGCCCAGGTGGTCGGCCACCGCCATGCCCACGGCCGCGGCAGAGCGGGCCCGGCGCCAGTTGGCGTGGGCAACATCGTGCAGAGACTGGGCCTCGGCGAGCCAGCCATGGGTGGGCAGGTGGCCGAGCTGCGCCGCGG
>JAAXUL010000344.1 GCA_013336035.1 Chloroflexales bacterium | reverse complement strand
TCGCTTGACGTCAACCTGGATCAGGGGCTGCTCGAGACGGACAGGGGCCTCTTTCTGGCCGCTGATCTTCTCGCGCATCACCTTCTGGTGGAGCATCATTATGCCATCGATCAGCGCCTCGGGGCGAGGCGGGCAGCCGGCGACATACACATCGACGGGGACGACCTCATCGACGCCCGCGACGATGGCGTAGTTGTTGAAGACGCCGCCGCAGGCCGCGCAGTCGCCCATCGCGATCACCCACTTGGGGTCGCTCATCTGGTCGTAGAGCCGGCGGACGACGGGGGCCATCTTGCGGCTGACCCGGCCGGCGACGATCATCAGGTCGGCCTGGCGCGGCGAGGCGCGGTTGATCTCCATGCCGAAGCGCGAGAGATCATAGCTGGCGCTCTGGGCGCTCATCATCTCGATGGCGCAGCAGGCGAGGCCGAAGAGGAGCGGCCACATCGCGTTGGTGCGGCCCCAGTTGACCACATACTCGAGCGACGTCGTGACGACGCCGAGGTCACCGGCCTTCTCTTCTATTCCCATTTCAGTGCACCTTTCTTCCACTCGTAGATAAAGCCGACCACCAGCACGAGGAAGAAGACGCCCATCGCGAGCAGCCCGGGCACGGCGAGCTGCCGGAAGACCAGGGCGTATGGGTAGAAGAAGACGACCTCTATATCGAAGATGATGAAGAGCATCGCCACGACATAGAACTTCACGGGGATGCGGCGGATAGCCGCGCCGATCGGCTCCATGCCAGACTCGTAGGGGGCCAGCTTGCGGGCCGTATTCTTACGGGGCCCGAGAATCGCCGAGGCGCTGATCACGAACACGGCGATGAAGGCGGCGATCAGGAAGAGGACCAGGATGGGCAGGAAGGAGACGAGCATAGGAGCATCTCCAAGACGGCGCGACACTTCAATGAGGCGCCTCAACGCGCGACATCGCGCGAGGTGCTCGTGCGAAAACTATACTACATCGCGACACCCAGAGGGGCGCCTGATCTAGAGGTAGCGGGTGGGCGAAACGATCATGCTTGCACTAGAAATTATACTCATGATCAACCTTGTGTCAACGAAAACAAACCATTAACAATCTCGTTGCAATGACTTAACCAAAGCTTTGCGCATAACTCGGGCAAGTCCAATATTTTGGTTATCCGCGTCCAGCAACCTTGCGACACGCCTCACAACCACAGACAGCCGCCGAGACCGGACACCCATAGCATCTCGTGCAATATCTCACGATATGTAGATCAATTATGCACTGTGCGCTACCAGTGCGCCGCCGGTGTAAGAAACCGCGCCATATACGCTATGCTATAATAAGGCTGGTTTTCCCAGCGCGCGGAGCCCCTCACAGCACCAGGGCGGCAGCCTATGTTCTGGGGCCCCATGTGTCTGGACATAGAGCCGGCTACCTTGTGGAGGAAGAACGAGGATGTCCACGCGCAGCGCACCCGAGGGCGAGACCATCACGATCAAAGACGGCAAGCTGATCGTCCCCGACCGCCCTATTATCCCCTTTGTCGAGGGTGACGGCACCGGCCCCGACATCTGGCGGGCCAGTGTGCGGGTCTTCGACGCCGCTGTCGAGAAGGCCTACGGTGGCACGCGCAAGCTAATCTGGCACGAGGTCCTGGCCGGCGAGAAGGCCTTCCGCGAGACCGGCAACTGGCTCCCCGACGAGACCGTCGAGGACTTCCATAAGTACATGGTCGGCATCAAGGGCCCGCTCACCACGCCGATCGGCGGCGGCATCCGCTCGCTGAACGTGGCTCTGCGGCAGCTTCTCGACCTCTATGTCTGCCTGCGCCCGGTGCGCCACTTCGCCGGCGTGCCCTCGCCCGTGAAGGCCCCCGATAAGGTCGACATGGTGATCTTCCGCGAGAACACCGAGGATATCTACGCCGGCATCGAGTACCGCGCCGGCACCGCCGAGGCCGCAAAGATCATCCAGTTCCTCCAGGAGTCCTACCCGAAGGATTTTAGCAAGATCCGCTTCGGCACCGCCGAGAAGACCGACGAGTTCCTGCGTTTGATCGGCTCCCCCGCCGAGCACAAGGTCGATCTGGGCGTCGGCATCAAGCCCGTCAGCCGCCTCGGCACCGAGCGCCTGGTGGCCGCCGCCATCCATTACGCGATCACCTTCAAGCGCAAGAGCGTCACCCTCGTCCATAAGGGCAATATCCAGAAGTTCACCGAGGGCGCCTTCCGCGACTGGGGCTACGAGTACGCCGAGCGCGTCTTCGGCGACTATGTCTACACCTGGTCCCAGTGGGAGCGCACGAAGTCGACCGAGGGCGAGGCCGCCGCCAACGCCGAGCAGAAGGCCGCCCAGGCCGCCGGCAAGATCCTGCTCAAGGACGCCATCGCCGATATCACCCTGCAGCAGGTGCTGACCCGCCCCGACGAGTTCGATGTGATCGCTACGCTCAACCTGAACGGCGACTACCTGTCAGACGCCCTGGCAGCCCAGGTCGGCGGCATCGGCATCGCGCCGGGCGGCAACATCAACTATGTCACCGGCCACGCGATCTTCGAGGCTACCCACGGCACCGCGCCCAAGTACGCCAACCTCGATAAGGTCAACCCCGGCTCGGTCATCCTCTCGGGCGATATGATGCTGCGCTATATGGGCTGGGTCGAGGCCGCCGACCTGATCATCGCCGCCCTCGAGAAGGCCATCGAGCAGCGGACGGTCACCTACGACTTCGCCCGCCTGATGAAGGGCGCCCGCGAGGTCAAGACCTCGCAGTTCGCCGACGCGATGATCGCGAATATGGACCGCCTCCTCGGCGATAGCCACCGCTCGAGCCAGCCCAACATGGGCCCCGAGCTGGTCCAGCCCGTCGAGACCGAGTCCTACCCGCGCCAGAGCGTGGGCGCCCTGATGACCCGCGGCGTGGTCACCGTGTCGGGGGGGGCCCCGCTCAGCGACACCACGCACCTGATGCGCTCGCGCGGCATCACCAGCGTGGTGGTCGAGCCCAACGGCACCGGCGACTGGGGCATTATGACCATGCGCGATGTGCTCAAGAAGGTCGTCCGCGAGGAGCGGCAGCTCGATGGGCTGACCGTCGAGGAGATCGCCACCCGCCCGCTGATCACGATCAGCCCGGATCTGACCCTCAAAGAGTGCGCGGCGCTGATGATCGAGAGGAATATCCGCCGCGTCGTGGTGGCCAGGGACAACCAGCCGATCGGGATCATCAGCGAGACTGATATCTTCCGCCACGTCGAAGAGCACAACTAGCGCGCCACCGCTGACGCGACACCCCCTCGCCGGCAGCGGCGAGGGGGTGTCGGTGTGAGGCTAGCCGCGCCGCCCCTACCGCTTCACGGTGAAGTACACATCCACCCTGGCCCCGCTCTGGCGCCCGCGGAAGTGGATCCCGTAGACGCCCGCCAGCGCCTCCTCAGTCACTTTGAGATCGAGGGCCGGGTTGTAGCCGATCCGCCCGTCGCCCTCGGCCGCCGGCGAGTCGGGCAGCAGCACGTAGGCCCCCGACGGGTCGGTGATCCAGTAGTCGAGGCGCTCGCCGGGCCGCAGCCCCTGCCCACGCACCTGTAGCACTGTGCCCAGCGTCGCCTCGGCCGGGCTGGCGCTGCCATTCACGCTGGCCGGGCGCACCGTGCCGGGGCCGGCCACGAAGTCGCGCGTTAGCTTGAAGCCCGCCGCCGCCGTGACCTTGCTGCGCTGCCCCTGGATCACCGCGGTGTACGCGCCTTCGGGCAGGCCGCCCGTGTTCACGCGCGCCTGGGCCGAGCCGTTGGCCGCCTCGACCAGATCGGAGGCGATGGCGGTGCTCTTGCCGTCGGGGCCGGTCACCCACGCGCTCACGGGCTCGTCGCTCTGGAAGCCCGCGCCCAGCATGATGAAGGTGTAGCCGGGCGGCGCCGCCACGGGCACGATGAAGGACTGCCCCTGGCGCGGCAGCTGGTCGTGCACGATCTGGCCGAGCTTGTTCGGGTCGCCCGGCGTCGCCAGCGTGGTGAGGCGGAAGAAGCCCCGCGCCTCGCGCTTGCTGCGCACGCCCTGGGCGTTGAATGAGTAGAGGCCCTCGGGGAAACTGGTGTCGCTGGTGATGCTGATGCGCGCGCCCGTGATCGAGCCCTGGCTATCGGCCGTGGTCTGCTGAGTGACACCGTAGGTCGACTGGTCGGGGGCGGTCAGCCAGACGCCGACTCGCTCGCCCGACTCGAAGCCGCTCGCCTCGAAGGTGAAGACTGTGCCGGGGGGGCCGCTCTCCGGCGTGACCTTGCCGTTGACCCCCGGCGGCACCGGGGCGGGTGGGGACGGGGGCGGCTGGGCTGGGCCAGGCTGCTGCCCGGGCACGGGCGGCGGCACCGGCGCCATCTGCTCGGGCGGGGCCAGGCGCCGCCCCAGGTGGCTGATCAGCACGCGCTTGCCCGGCGCAAAGGCCGGCCAGAACTCGAAGCGCGCCTTCTCGAAGTACTGCACGGTGTGCCACGCGCCGTCGTCGAGGACCTCTTGGATCTCGTCGCTGATCGGGTAGCCGAAGATCCGCTCGGCGCCCCGCGTCTCCCAGGTCGTCTTGAAGCCGAACTTGATAACGTGCTGGGTCTGGGGGATATAGCGCAGATCAGCCGTGTCCTGGATCGGCGGCGACTTAGGGAAGAGCTTGCCCTGGGTTATCTCGACGCCCACGTTGCCGAGCTCGACAACGGGGCGTCCGCTCACCTCGGTGTACTCAAAGCGGGCCCGCTCGAACCACTGCACCAGGCGCCCGCCGGCTGCGGTGAACTCCTCGGTGATCGGGTAGCCGAAAATGTCGAGGGCGCCGTTGGCCTCCCAGAAGGCGCGGAAGGCGCCGCGCAGCGAGTGGCCCGTCTCGGTGAAGTAGCGCACGTCGCTCTGGGCTCGGGCCGGCAGGGCCGCCAGCAGCAGCGCCCCCACGGCCACGGCCAGCGCCAGACGCAGCAGCGCCGCGCCCTGTCTCCGTCCAGCCATACGTCCTCCTGTCCGCAGTCGCGAGCGCCGTCTGCACGGTCGTAGCGTCGGGCGCTTCACTTTACGGCTGATCAGGCCTGTTGGGCCTCATAATAGCCTTCAGCCGCAAGCTTTGTCAAGGATGCGAGCCACGACTCGCACCTCCCGACGGTCGCCGCCCGGCGCGCCTCACCTCAGCTCGAGCTCGCGGACATGGACGTGGGCAACCTCGGGCACGTTGAGCTGGTGGATCTCAAGGCGTAGCTCCCGCACCTGCCGGGGCCCACCGGGCAGATCGAGGCGCACGGTGGGGTCCGGCGGCAGGTCGACAAAGGTGGCGCCGGCGACGGCGTCCTCGCCGTCCACAGGGGTCGCCCGCATAGTGAGCTCGAAGTTCATCGAGGCGGTGGTGAGCGTGACGCCTGAGAGGGCGCGGGGCTCGGCGAAGCTCAGCTGGAGCACGAAGGGGTTGGCCTCCGCGCCGCGCGCCAGAGTCTTCGGGTCGCCGTCGAAGAGATTGGCGACCTGGCCCATATCGAGGAGCGAGTGGGCCACGCGCGCCGCCTGGCCGCCGATCGTCGCCTCGTCCTCGACGAGGCGGGCGCGGGCCGCACGGTCGGCGGCGAACAGCTCGTCGATGTTGGGGACGTAGGCCATGCGCACGAAATAGAAGCCCGGCCTGCCGTCAGGGTAGCTGATGATACGCTCGGGCGGCTGCAGGACGAACTTGCCGCTCTCGTTGGCCCGCGCGTACTCATCCTGCGGCATCACGAACAGCTGGCGCGCCGGGTCGAGCTCCAGCTTGCTCGTGGTGAAGGCGTCGATGTTGATCAGCTGGACGCGCTCGCTCTGGGCGGGGGTGAGGAAGAAGGGCAGGAAGACATTGGGGTTGTTGGCCCAGGTCGGCGAGACCAGGAGGGTTGTCCCAGGGCTCCTGGCAAGCTCTTCGGGGATGCTCTCCGCGAAAAGCTGGCGGGCGCCATACTGCATGCCGCCCATCCCGTAGTCACTGAACCAGGTCGGCCCCTCGACCAGGGCCGCCCTGGTGACGGTCAGGCAGATCACGGCGAGGGCGGCGGCGGCCGCGGCGGCGACCCACCGCTGGCGAAGCCGGGGCCCGGCCCAGGCCGCGACCTGGTCGAGGCCGAGGACCGCAAGGATCGCCGCGGGCACCACCATGGCGAGGGTGCGGGTGATCGCGATGGCCACGAGGGCGGCCGAGAATGGCGCGGCGAGCACGGCCACAAGGACGGCGCGGTGGGCCGGCGAGGCGAGACGCCGCAGGCACACGACGAGGCCGAGCAGGACGAAGGGCGCGAGCCAGAGGCCGAGGTGGCCCATGCCGCGCATGCGGTGCCGCTCCAGGTCGACCGTGTTGTAGAGGAACCAGTAGGTGGGGCTGAGCCCCTGGAGGTAGTTCGCGCCGAAGGTCCCCAGCTTCGCCGCGAGGGGCAGCGGCGAGACCCAGGACGAGCCGAGCAGACGGAGCTGCTCGGCGTAGGCGTCGGGCTGGAGGAGGCGGAAGCGCAGCAGAGGCACCGCGAGCAGGGCGAGGGCGCCGGCGCCCAGGGCCCAGACCCGCCAGCCCTGCCGCAGGTGGTAGGGGAGGTCGCAGAGCAGCAGCAGCACGCCGCTGACGAGCATCACGCCCTGGCCGTTGGCGTAGCTGTAGAAGGTCATGGCGCCGAAGACGAGGGCGGGGAGCAGCCAGCGGGGCCCACGGGTGCGGTAGAGCAGGTAGCAGCACAGGAAGCAGGCGTAGAACGAGACCATCATTGTGGTCTCAAAGGCGGTGCGCGAGTGGAGGAACCAGGCCGGCATGGCGGCCAGCGCGAAGGGGGCGACCCACCAGCTTCCGCTCCTGAAGACCAGGCGCAGGGTGAGGGCGACGGCGGCCACGCCGAGGATGCTCACGGCCACCGAGGTGCCGCGGGTCAGGGCGACCGACTGGCCGAAGAGGGCGACGCTCAGGGCGTGGATGTAGACGCTGAGGCTGAGGTTCCACTTCTCCGCGTTGCGAAAGTAGGGCGGCAGAAGCACGCCATTGACGTCGCGGAGGCCGCTGTCGAGCAGCTCGCGGGCGAGGGTGGTCTGGATGGCCTCGTCGCAGAAGAAGTAGATCGGGAAGGCGGCGAGCCCGACGAGACGCGTGAGCGCGTAGAACGCGAGGCCGGCGGCGAGCAGCGCTAGCTCGGCGCGCGTCAGGCGCGCCGCGCCCTCGGCGCGCGAGGGCGCAAGCCATGCGAGAGGCCGGCTGGCCCACCCCCGCGCCGGCGGCGGGCGCTCGGCCGCGGCGTCCTCGGGGATGGCCGGCGACACCACAATGCGGACGGGCGTGCCGGGCGGCAGGCCGAGGGGCTCGGCGGGCCTGAGCACCTCGCCGTCATAGACGGCGCGGACCACACGCCCACGCGCGTCGCCAGCATCATCCGGGAGTTCATCTGAGGCAGGTGCGCTTGATGAAGCCATGACGCCTATATTAGGTTAGACAAGGTTTCGCTGCGCGGCTTTTTACTTGACAGTTTGCGGGAGGCGTGGGGGGCTTCGCCCTCCACATCCGCCCCAGCCGCGGGCAGCGGCAAAAACCGTAACTTGGTTACGAACCTTGTCTTAGGGAGAGTCGGTCTGTGCAGATCAGTATACCCAGCGGTCAGGGCGGCGTCAACAGCCGTAACCTCAAGGTTGCCTGCGGCGGTTCAACTCTAGAGCGCTCGCGAGCCCTGCGACCCTCCCTGGCGCAGCCTCCTCCACCGAAGGGGCCCCCAATGCTGATCCGTCTCGCCCTGGCCTGGATGCTCGGGGTGGTGGCCGCCCACGAGCTGCGCCCCGGCCCGCCGTGGCCCTGGGCCGCCGCCGGGCTGGCCCTGGTCGCCGCCCTGGCCTCGCGCGG
>JAAXUL010001129.1 GCA_013336035.1 Chloroflexales bacterium | reverse complement strand
AGCTCGGCGCCATCCGGATACGGGCTGGCCTCGGCGAAGGCCTGGGCCTCGTCAAGCTCGGCCTCGACGCGGGCCAGCAGCCGGGCCAGGGCCTCGTCGTCGAGCAGGCCCCGCGCGCGCAGCAGCGCCTCGAGCTGGGCGAGCGGGTCGCGGCGCTCCCACTCGGCCAGCAGCTCCTTCGGCACATAGGCCATGTTGTCGTGGATGGCGTGGCCGCGCATGCGCATAGTCTTGCACTCGATCAGGGCGGGGCCGCCGCCGGCACGGGCCCGGGCCACGGCCTCGCCGGCGGCCTGGTAGACCGCGCCGAAGTCGTTGCCGTCCACGACTGTGCCGGGCATGCCGTAGGCGGCGGCGCGCTCGGCGATATGCTCGACGCGCATCTGGCGCGAGAGCGGCGTCGAGTAGGCGAACTGGTTGTTCTCGCAGATCACGACCATGGGCAGCTGGAAGACCGCGGCCCAGTTGAGGGCCTCGTGGGCCAGGCCCTCGCTAGCGCCGCCGTCGCCAAAGAAGGCCATGGCCACGCGGGGCTCGCCCTTGAGCTTGAAGGCGTGGGCGACGCCGGCGATCACGCCGGTCGAGGCCGGCAGGTGGCTGATAAAGCCGATCAGGCCCAGGCTCAGGTCGCCCATGCCGTGGAGGTTAGCGTCGCGCCCGCGGCTGACGCCCGTGGCGCGCCCGAGGAACTGGGCGAGGATGCGGCGGGGGTGCAGCCCGCGCACCAGGTAGGTGCCCAGGTCACGGTGCATCGGCGCGCAGACATCGTCGGGGCCAAGGGCCAGGCCGGCGGCGACGCTCAGGGCCTCGTGGCCGATCTGCGAGAAGTAGCCGCCGACAATCTTGCTCTGCTTGTGGAGGAAGGTGCCCCGGTCGTCCAGCGCCCTGGTCAGGCGCATCCAGTAGTGGGCGCGCGCCAAAAGTTCAGGGGTAAGCTCCATTGCTCGCTCCGCTGCAATCCTATAAGAGGCGGGGGATTCCATTCTACCACAGCGGCGCGGCGGGAACCGGCGCGGCGGCGCGGGCGTCTGCTCTCTGAACACCCTTGCCCTCACCCCGGGCGTAGGGTAGAATAAACAATCCCCTGGCCCCACGCTACGGCCCACGCGACGTGGCGTCACCGTAGCCAGCGAGCCAGCCCACGCAACTATCTCTAATAGCGTGGGTCAGAGCGGCCAGGTGCTACGGATAGCCTCGAAAGTGTGCCTATGCCGCGCCTCTCTTTTATCTACCCCGAGATGCTCTGGCTGCTGGTGGCCGTCGGGCTGATCTGGGCCATCGCCCTGATCACCCCGCGCCGCCTGACGCCGTGGCGCCTCTGGTCGAGCCTGGCCGTGCGCACGGCCATCGCCCTGGCGCTGATCATGGCCGTGGCGGGCGTCCAGCTAGTGCTGCCGGTCGACCGCCTGACCACGGTGTTTCTGCTCGACGGCAGCGACTCGCTGCCGGCCTCGACCCGCGCCCAGGCCGAGACCTTCATCCAGGAGGCCCTGCAGCAGATGCCCGACGACGACCAGGCCGCCATCGTCGTCTTTGGCGGCAACGCCCTGGTCGAGCGCGCCCCCAGCGAAGATCGCCGCCTCGGCCGCGTCAGCTCGGTGCCGGTCGTCACCCGCACCAATATTGAGGAGGCCATCCAGCTCGGCCTGGCGCTCTTCCCCGCCGACGCCGAGAAACGGCTGGTGCTGCTCTCGGACGGCGGCCAGAACGAGGGCCAGGCCGTCGAGGCCGCCCGCCTGGCGGCCGCCCGCGGCATCCCGATCGATATCGCCAACCTGGCCGTCACCAGCGGCGACGCCGAGGCCCTGATCGCCCGCCTCGAGGCCCCCACCCGCGTCCGCGACGGGCAGACGGCCACGATCATCGCGACGATCGAGAGCACCGTCGCCCAGGCCGCCACCGTCAGCCTGATCGGCGACGGCGGCGTGATCGGCGCGCCCCGGCGCGTGCAGCTCACGCCCGGCGCCAATGAGATCAGCTTCCCCGTCGAGGTCAGCGGCACCGGCTTCCAGCGCTTCCGCGTCCAGGTCGAGCCCGAGCGCGACGGGCGGGCCCAGAACAACGAGGCCGCCGCGCTCATCCAGGTCCAGGGCCCGCCCCGCGTCCTGCTGGTGGCCGACGAGCGGGCCGACGCCACGCCCCTGCTCGACGCCCTGCTGGCCACCAACATGGTGCCCGAGATCCGCTCGCCCGACATGATGCCCGCCGACCTGGCGGGCCTCAGCGCCTACGACACCGTAGTCCTGGTGAACACCCCGGCCCGCAGCCTGCCCGTCGGGGCCATGGCCGCCCTGCCCGCCTATGTGCGCGACCTCGGCAAGGGCCTGCTGATGGTCGGCGGCGACGAGAGCTTCGGCGTCGGCGGCTACGGCCGCACCCCCGTCGAGGAGGCGTTGCCGGTCTATATGGATGTGCGCGACCGCGAGGAGCGCCCCGACCTGGCCCTGGTCTTCGTGATCGACAAGTCGGGCTCGATGGACGCCTGCCACTGCGCCAGCCCCGACCGGGGCAGCGCCCAGGTCCAGACGTCGGGCGCGCGCAAGGTCGACATCGCGAAGGAGGCCGTCGCTCAGGCCGCCGCCCTGCTCGGCCCCCAGGACACCCTCGGCATCGTCTCATTCGATAGCCGCGCCGTGCAGACCATGCCCCCGACCGAGGGCGCCACCCTCGACCAGGTGATCGACGCGATGGCCGACGTCGAGCCGCGCGGCTCGACCAATGTGCGCGCCGGCCTCCTGGAGGCCGAGGATCTGCTGAAGGGCGTGGACGCGCGGCTCAAGCACATTATCCTGCTGACTGACGGCTGGGGCTCGGGCGGCGACCAGTCGGACATCGCCGAGCGCCTGCGCGCGCAGGGCGTGACCGTCTCGGTGGTGGCGGCGGGCGGCGGCTCGGCCGACTACC
>JAAXUL010001128.1 GCA_013336035.1 Chloroflexales bacterium | reverse complement strand
CACGAGGCTATCCGCCCCACCAGCAGCGCACGCGCCCCCGAGAGCGTGGGCGGCAAGCTCGACCGCGACCTGTCGCGCCTCTATGAGCTGATCTGGAAGCGCTTCGTCGCCTCGCAGATGGCTCCCGCCATCTTCGATAGCACCACTGTCGACATCGGCGCCTGGACACGCGCCGCCAGCCAGGGCGATGCTCCGTATGTCTTCCGCGCCACCGGCTCGGTGCTTAAGTTCCCCGGCTTCCTGGCTGTCTACAATGTCAGCCTCGACGAGGGCGAGGAGGACGAGGACAGCGAGCGCCGCCTCCCCCCGCTCAGCGAGCGCGACCCCCTATCGCTGATGCAGTTGCTGCCTATCCAGCACTTCACCGAGCCCTCCCCTCGCTACACCGAGGCCAGCCTGGTCAAGGAGCTCGAGCGCCTCGGCATCGGCAGGCCCTCGACCTACGCTTCGATCATCTCGACTATCCAGGAGCGCGAGTACGTCGAGCTGTCCGAGAAAAAGCTGCTCCCCACCACCCTCGGCCGCGTGGTGACCGACCTGCTCGTCCAGCACTTCCCCGCGATCGTCGACTACGATTTCACCTCGTCGCTTGAGCAGCAGCTCGACGATATCGCCGATGGCAGCAAGGCCTGGGTGCCTGTGCTGCGCGAGTTCTATGGCCCGTTCCAGAAGACGCTCGCTAATGCCCAGCGCGAGATGCGCAACGTCAAGCGCGAGGAGATCGTCACCGATCTAGGCTGCCCCAAGTGTGCCCAGGGCTACCTGGCGATCAAGTTCGGCCGCAACGGCGAGTTCCTGGCCTGCACCCGCTATAGCAAGGACGGCGGCTCCGACTCGTGCGACTTCACGAGCGATTTCCACCGTGATGGCGAGGGCCGGATCGTGCTCGATAAGGCCGCCGCACCCGAGACTAGCGACGTGATGTGCAATGTCTGCGGGCGGCCTATGGTGATCAAGAAGAGCCGCTTCGGCCCCTTCCTGGGCTGCTCGGGCTACCCCGAGTGCAGCAACACCCGCCGCATCGGCAAAGACGGCAAGCCTGTGCCGCTGCCCCTGCCCACCGGCGTGGCGTGCCCCAAGTGTGGCGAGGGCGAGCTGATGCAGCGCCGCGGCAAGTTTGGCCGCCCCTTCTTCGGCTGCTCGCGCTACCCGAAGTGCGACTACCTCACCAATAGCCTCGAGGAGTTGGCCCCCGTTGTCGCTGATGCGGCCGCAGAGGCCCCGGCGAAGCCCGCCTCCAAGGCCACCAAGGCGCCGGCGAAGCCCGCCGCTAAGGCCACTGCCAAGGCGCCGGCGAAGCCCGCCTCCAAGGCCACCGCCAAGGCGCCGGCGAAGCCCGCCGCCACGACCGCCAAGCGCACGACGAAGAAGAGCGCCTAGCCCCAGGGGACTTGCGATGAGCGCGCCCAGGCGCGAGATTGTTGGCCTCATCCCTGCCGCGGGCCGCGCGACACGTATCGCCCCTCTGCCGTGCAGCAAGGAGCTCTACCCGATCGGGTTCCGCCTGGCCGATGATGGCCAGAGCGTGCGCCCGAAGCCGGTGGGCCAGTATCTGCTCGAGCACTTCCGCGGCGGCGGGGCCGAGCGCGCTCTGATCATCGTGCGCAAGGGCAAGTGGGACATCCCCGAGTATTTCGGCGACGGCTCGGCCCTGGGGCTGTCGCTCGGCTATCTGATCATGAACCTGCCCCACGGGGCACCCTACACGCTCGACCAGGCCTACCCCTTCGTCCGTGACGCGACGGTGCTCTTTGGCTTCCCGGATATCCTGTTCGAGCCTGACGATGCCTTCCCCCGGCTTGTCGCGCGCCTGGACGCGACGGGCGCCGACGTCGTGCTCGGGCTCTTCCCCACCGACCAGCCCCACCTCGCCGACCCGGTCGTGTTTGATGACCAGGGGCGCATTCGCGATATCCTGGTCAAGCCCCCGCAGAGCGATCTGCGCTTCACCTGGGTGGTCGCGGCTTGGGCGCCGTCGTTCACCCAGTTTCTGCACGAGTATCTGGCGCGCCTCGAGGCCGAGGCCGCGCGTGACCCGGATGCCCGGCGGCGCGAGCTGTATATGAGCCACGTGCTCGTCGCCGCGATCAGCGCTGGGCTGCGCGTCGAGGGGCTGCATCTGCCGGGCGCCCATTTTCTCGATATCGGCGTCCCCCATAATCTTGTGCGCGCCCTGCGCCATCAGCTTGCTGCCATCGAGAGTCCCCCCCTCTAGAACAGCCTCCGCTCCGCGTATATTGGCCAGAGGCACATCGCAGGCGCGATAAGTTCAGCCTATCGCTTGCTTTCGCTGCCGGCTGCGCCTACAATGGTCAGTATCCGCTGGCTGTCCCCGATATGCCCGTTCCTTCGGCGTCCATGTCCCGTTTGCGTGCGTTTCTATCAGGCAATAGGACGGAGGTTGCGATGGCTGAGCATGTGTACAAAGTTGTCGAGCTCGTCGGCTCCTCGCGGACATCGATTGAGGATGCGGTCCAGAATGCGCTGACAAAGGCCGGAGAGACCATCAGGAACACGCGCTGGCTTCAGGTCACCGAGACACGCGGCTATATCGAGGAGGGGCGAGTGGCCTACTGGCAGGTCTCGATTAAGCTCGGCTTCACGATCGAAGATTAGAGCGTCGGTAGAATATTCCTTTTCTGGTGCGTGCGGCTACGCCGCACCGCACCAGAAAGCGAAATGCTCGCGGGGCATTGACCCGCACGCCCTTGGTCGCGCGACCCGTTATGGATGACCGGCTACCCGCTATAGTCGGCCTCGGCCAGCAGCGTGCTCGCGTAGATCACGATGGCGCGGCGGGCGTGCGGATGCAGGGATGGCCAGATCTGAACGAGCTGGTCAAGGGCCGGATCGGCGCGCCTTGTCGGCGCGGCCTGGCTCACCGGTGGCGCGGCTGCCGGAGCG
>JAAXUL010001127.1 GCA_013336035.1 Chloroflexales bacterium | reverse complement strand
CCCCCAGGTCGCCCAGCACGCGCACCGCGGCCCAGCGCACCGTCTGGGCGCGGTCGTGCGTCGCCGCGGCGAGATCGTCGAGGGCGCGCGGCGTGTGCAGGGCGCCGACCGCGTACACCGCCTTGGTCCGCACCTTGGGGTCGCGGTCGCGCAGCATGGGCAGCAGCGCCGG
Organism: Chloroflexales bacterium; assembly: GCA_013336035.1. Lineage (GTDB taxonomy): Bacteria > Chloroflexota > Chloroflexia > Chloroflexales > Chloroflexaceae > CAIWXH01. The sequence continues at coordinate 2,733 of JAAXUL010001127.1, read as the reverse complement.
GAGCAGCGCCGGGTCGGCCCGCCGCTCCAGCAGCTGGAGCACCTGGGCGCGCAGGCCGGCGTCCTCGCTCTGGAGCCCGGCGAGCAGCTGCGGATCGAGGCCCGCCTCCCCCAGCTCAACCAAGGCGAGCACCACCGTGAGCCTGACGTCGAGGTCGTCATGGCCGAGCAGGGGCCGCAGCCGCTCCGCGCAGGCCGGGTCGCCGTAGGCGCGGAACGCCTGGATGAGCTCCCGGGTGACCCGGGGCTCGCGCTCGGCCGCGAGGGCGTCGAGGAGGGGCGTGAGCGCCTCGGGCGGGTGGGTGACAGCCAGGCGCCGCGCAGCTGCGGCCCGCTCCTGCGGGTCGGAGCCGGCGAGGGCGGCCAGCTCCTGCGGCAGCCGATGCTGCGGCGAGAGCGCTGCGGCCATCGCTGCCAGCCCCTCCGATAGCCTGCTCATGCCCGCGCCCAGGTGCGCCGCGGCGTCTGACCCGGCCTCGGCCTGATGGTGCAGGGTGCTGGCGAGATCCTGAAGGGCGCCGAGATCCAGCCGGCCCCTCCCGCGCAGTGCGCCGAAGACCCGCTGCGTCACCGCCATGGTGTCCGCCAGTTGCGCCATCTGGGCCACCTCCGGGGTCCAGCCGTCGGTGCCCCGGAGCAGGGGGAAGGCATCCGCGAACCACGGCAGGGCCGTCTGCGACTCGCCGGCGTCGAGGTAGGCCTTGCCGATGCCGTAGAGCGCGGCGCCCTCGCCCACGCGCTCGCCCAGCTCGCGGTAGTGCGCGCGGGCCTCGGCATAGTGGGCGACGGCGCGCTCGGTCTCGCCGAGGCCGCTGGCCACATAGCCGAGTTCAAGCAGCGCGACGGCCTGGTGCGCACGGTCGTCCAGCTCGCGGCTCTGCGCGAGCAGCTGGAGGAGGGGCTCTCTGGCGACGAGGGGGGCGCCGCTGCCCCGGTGTGCCAGGGCGAGCAGGTGCAGGGCCGTGGCGACGGCGCTGGGGTTGCCGAGCTGCCGCCAGCGCGCGAGCGCCTCCTCGAGCACCGGGAGGGCCGCGTGCGGGTCGCCGCACTCCAGCAAATTACGCCCGCGGGTGATCAGGGCTTCGGCCTGGGCCTCGGGGGTCTGAGACATCGCAGCTCTGCTCCAGGTAATCGCAAGACCGCAGTGGCGGGGACGCGCTCAGCCCACGTAGGCCGCGAGGCCCGTGCAGTCGATCAGGCTGGGGTACTGGCGCTCCAGGAAGCGCCAGCAGGCGCGCAGGTCGACGTACTGCTGGAGGGCCTGGAAGATCAGCATGTCCATCGCCGAGCTCTCGATCCAGTCCACGGTCTGGCGGTAGCCGAGCAGCAGCGGGATGCCGGTCGCCTCGGTGAACGCCGCCAGGCGCTCGGGGCTCGCCCGCAGCGTGCTACAGCTCCCGAAGTGGAGCACCCAGCCCGCGAAGCGGGTCCCGAGGTACTCCGCAAAGGCCTCCAGGGAGAGCTCCGTTCCGTCGGCGAGGAAGATGACCCCCGGGCCGCCGTGGAGCGACACGTAGAGGACGCCGTCGTTGCGGAGCCGCGCAAAGGTGCGGAGCCCGTCGGTGAGCTCAGCCTCCGTGTCGCAGGGCTGGTAGGAGAGGCGCACGGACTGGATGCTGGCGACAAACTCCAGGAGGGGTCGGACGCTCAGGCGCTCCTGGCGGTTCGCCAGGGACTCGATGCAGGCGATCTGCTTGGCGTAGCTGGCAGCGTGGGATGGCATGGTGACCTCTCGGCACGGGCAGGAGACGTGGGGGACGATGGTTCCGTAGGCCGTCGAGCAGAACTGGCCACCAGGGAGAAGCGGCAGGTACCTTCAGGAGTATAGCAGCAGGCCATTTCTGGGCGCGCCAGGGTGCGTGCCGATCAGATGTCTGAGGGGCGGAACGGATTGGCTCCAAGGTACGCGTCTGCTCTGAGATAGCTACGTGTCTTGCCCACCCTTCCGCACGCAAACCTAACTCCCACTCGCCCATAGTACTTCTGTACAAGGCGGGAGCGCACCTTTGCGCCCTACCCCCTCCCCTTCCATTCGCGCGCTTTTGCTCACTATACTTCTCAACAGGACGAGACAACCTTACCTGCCCTGCGCTTAGGCACAGCAGCGCGTCTGTCGGGGGAATGGCCTGCAACCAGGACCAGCCCGGCGGGCGCGCTTTTTTGTTGAGTCAATGCTGCGCGCCACCCTTCCCCACATCCCCGCCTGCGTGCTGCTCGTGCCGCTCATCCTGCTTGTGCTGGCCGGGTGCGCTGACGCTGGCACGGTGCTCACCTACGGCGAGCGCATGGCCACCGCTGCCGCCCAGGGGTGCTGGGAAGGGGCCGAGCATACGCCCCTGCCCGTGACCGTCACACTTCCCCCGAGCCAGGGCACGTCAACGGCGATCGTTGTTCGCAACCCTGGCGACCCCACGCTCACCCCGACGCTGAGCCCGACCGCTCGCCCCACAACCACCCCTCTCCCCCACTGCACCCCGCGCCCGGGCACGACCGAGGAGCCCTGGCCGACCCCCTACCCGACCGAGCCGGCACTCCCGACCCGCGAGGCGGATCGGCGTCATCCGGTGGTCGACGCCGAGACGGTCGTGCTCCAGCTCCCCAACAACTCGCTGGTGATTATGGTGGACCCAATGTCAAGCACAATCTTTGGGCCAGTTTTCCGTATGGGCGCCTCCATCACCCTGCTGAAACCTTTGACACTGGGCCAGGGCGCGGGCGGGGGGGGTGGGGCCCC
>JAAXUL010000343.1 GCA_013336035.1 Chloroflexales bacterium | reverse complement strand
CCGCGCCCGGATCATGGGCGGCGGCTAGGGGACGGACCCTTCTGCACTGGGCAGGTATGAGCAGCGACTCTGGTCTTCCCACCTGCTTGAACACGATCGTCACCCTGGCGGGCGTCGTGCTCATCCTCGCCGGCCTGCGCGCGGCGGCGCCGATCGTCACGCCGATCCTCTTCGCCCTCGTCTTCGCGCTGATCTTCCACCCGATCCACGCGTGGCTGATCAGGCGCGGCGCCCCGGCGTGGCTCGCACTGATGCGGATCCTCGTGCTGGTGGTCACCCTCTTCATCCTGCTCGGCTACCTGTTCGGCGACGACTACTGGATCAAGGACGAGCGGGGCCAGAACGTACTCAAGGTCGACGGCAAGCTGATGCGCCTGCGCGACACGCTGCGCTTCGAGGACGCCCACGGCCGCGAGCTCTACCTGATCCGGGCGAAGATGGTCGACATCCGCGAGACGATGGACATCCTGCGCCCCGGCGGCGGTAAGGCGGCCGTCGTCCACAACGCCTGGTTCTCGCCCATCCGCGACCGCTGGCAGATCGACGTGCCAGGCGGCCGGGACCTCGAGGCGACCGGCAACATCGTGCAGCACGAGTACACCGTGCAACGGCCCTCGAGGCCGCCCTGGCCGCCGCCGACGCGAAGGGCGCCGTGGTCGCAGAGCTCGTCGCCGCCCAGGCCGCGCGCTAACAGCGGGAGCGGGCGAGCTCGCCCTCCCCGCGCAGCGACGGGCAGCGGGAGGAACCCATGTTTGAGTTTATCGGACGAGTCATTACTGGCATCGGCGAGGCGCTGAAGCTCAACCCGCGGGTCTTCGAGGTCGTGGAGAGCAGCTCCAACGGGGGCTGGGTCATCCTCGTGATCGCCATCCTCGGCGGGGCCTCGCTGCTGGTCGGCCAGAGCGTCATCCTCTTCGTCAACCGGGTGCGGCCGGGGCGCTTCGCCGTGAGCCTGCTCACCAACGGGATCGTCTTCACGATCGGCCTGCTCGTCTGGGCCCTCTTCATCTGGCTCAGCGGGCTCCTGCTCTACGATAGTCCCAATGTCGTCCCGCTCCGCACGGTGATGCGCATCGTCGCCCTCGGGGCCGCGCCCTACCTCTTCGGCTTCCTGGTGCTCATCCCCTACCTGGGCGACTTCATCGGGCGAGTGCTATCAGTCTGGAGCTTCCTGGTGGTGCTGGCCGGAATCACCTATCTCGCCGGCGGAAATTTCTGGCCGGCCCTGATCTGCACAAGCCTGGGCTGGCTGCTGATCACGGTGATGAGCCTGACGATCGGCCGGCCGATCGTGGCCCTGCGCAACCGGCTCTTCAGGGCCGTCGCCGGCACCGACCTTGACGCCAGCGTGGCCGACATCCTCACCAGCTACGCCAGCGACGAGCGCACGGTTGGCACGACGCCGAAGGGAGGGCAAGGATGATCCTTTCGACCTTCACCCTGCTGCTGATCGGCGCGCTCGTGCTGCTCTTCCTCTCGGCGGCCGTGGCGCCCCTGGAGAGCCTGGGCTGGTGGGCAGGGTGGTTTGGTGACAAGGAAGCCCCGCCGGTGCCGGGGCAGGCGAAGGCGGTGGATGTGGCGGTGAAGGAGAGCCCGAGCCAGCACTTCGTCGTCTACCTCTCGGGCATCGGCGCGATGGACCCCGACTCGATCCCTCAGGAGGAGATCGACTGGGGCCATATGCTGGTGCATCGCCTGCCTGAGACTGCCGTGCTGGCCGACGTCTACCCGTACTCGGTGACGAACAGTGGCCTGGGGACCCAGCGCTTCTTCTCACGCATGTGGAACTACCTGGAGCAGCGGCGATTGAAGAACCCCTACGACCTGCTGCAGTTCCTGATCAACATCAGGAACATGTTCCAGGTGGCGATCTCGGCCGACCGGCGCTACGGGCCGATCTACAACCTCGGCGTGGCCAACGCGATCGTCAAGGCCCTGCAGCTGCGCGGCTACAGGCTGGGCAGCGGCAAGCCCGTGACCCTGCTCGGCTTCTCGGGGGGCGGCCAGATCGCCCTGGGCACGGCCACCTTCCTCAAGCCCATGCTCAAGGCGCCGGTCAGGGTCATCTCGATCGGCGGGGTGATGAGCGACGACGTCGGCCTCAATTACATCACCAAGCTGTATCACCTCTGGGGGCATCTCGACCCGCTCCAGGGGCTGGGCGAGAAGCTCTACGCGGGGCGCTGGAAGTGGTTCCCCAACAGCGACTGGAACCGGGCCCTGGCGGCGGGCAAGATCGAGTTCGTCGATATGGGCCAGATGAACCACAACGGCCCGACCAACTACTTCTCGTGGACCGCCTTTACACCCGACGGCCGCTCACACGCCCTCGCCACGATCGACACGATCGGCGAGATCCTGGTCAAGGAGGGGCTGATGGACCCGGCGGCCCTGCGGCGAGCCCAGGCGGCCACAAACGCTGAGGCTCAGGCCTATGAGCAGTCTCGCGTCGCCGAGGCCGTCGCCGCCCAGCGGGCGAAGCAGGCCAGGAAGGCGGCCTGAGCGGGCGCGCACTGCTCGCCAATCCAGGAGGGAGACCCGCAATGGCGAATGCCAGTGCCAATCGCGCCACCAGCAACTACGAGCGCTACTGGGCCGCGCCCTTCAACCAGCCCGAGCACTACCCGCTCGACCTGGCGCCGGACCCGGCCCGCTACTGGCCTATCGGGGCCTGGATAGGCCAGCTCATCTTGCCGACCGTCGCCGAGCGCTCCAAGGTGATCGGCGCGTGGCTCGAGGTGCACCACGCCCCGGACGAGCACCGGGGGCTGGTCGGCCGCAAGGTGCGCCTGCGCTGGGAGAACATGCCCGGCCTCAACGCCGCGCTCTGGGGCGCCGCCCGGAGCGTCGTCTTCGACGAGGAGGCCCACAAGGCCGTCGCAACGGGCACGGCCCTCGCCGAGCGGGTCAATGGCCTGACCGACGTCAACCCGCTGGAGTCGTTGGCCGGCGCCCACCCCTACGACGACGTCACCGTGCGCCTCCAGGGCCAGGTGCGGGTGCGCATGGAGCCGAGCGACGGCCGCGAGCCGATCCTCTTCGTCACCCGCATGCCCGCCGAGATCACCGGGCGCTACTACGCCCTCGTCACCTTCCTCGGCCCCACGGGCCAGGGCGACGGCTACCAGGTGCGTCACTACGAGCAAGCCTCCGGCGACTTCAGCGGCCCCCTGGAGGTCGTGCGCCTGCCCGAGGTCGTGCCCGACTCCAACGGCACCCGCAACAGCGCCGCCGGCGGCATCGAGCGCTCGCCGCTCAACGCGGAGGGCTAGTACGTCTACGGCGCGCTGGACGCCGCTGTACTGGGGCCACACCGCCTTTGGCGAGGCCGCCGTGGTGCACGAGCCCCTGGCGGGCGAGTCGATCTTCGACATCGTCTACCACCAGATCTATGCCCACAACCCCGACGGGCTGAGCGCAGGGGCGCACCACTACAGCCGCTACAGCGGCGACCGGCAGTTCGGCTGGGCAGGGGTGCGGCCCATCCAGGATCTGCTGGTCAAGCTCGACGGTCTCACCGGCGAGTTCACCCTCTGGGGCGGCCGTATTACGGCGCTGGGCGCGATCATCACCGCCCTGGAGGTGATGGAGGCCCGCTACCGCGTCGCCGACGGGCGCGGCGGCACCAGGGTGGGCGCAGCGAACAACTGCGCCCAGGACTCGGCCCAGGCGCTCTACAGCGCGATCAGGGGCATCAGCCGCGTGCTCGCCTCGCGCGCCGACATCAGGGCCGAGCTGTCGGACACGCCGGAGGAGGCGCAGCGCCTGGCACAGCTGGAGCGCGTCGGCGCGGAGCTGCAGCGCGTGCTGCTGCCCTGGGGCTCGGCGCGCGAGGACTGGGAGTACGGCATCGCAAACCTTGGCGCCGCCGAGGGATTTATCGGCAACCTCGGCAAGGCGATCGGGAGCTGGCGGACCATGATGAACCTCGCCGAGACGGCCTTCCTGCTACCAGCGGACGACGGCTACACCCTGCGCTGGTTCACCCCCGTCGCCGAGGTGGACCTCTGCGGCCACGCGACCCTGGCCAGCGCCCACGCCCTCTGGGAGCAGGGCCTGCTGGCGGCCGATGCGCCGGCGCGCTTTCACACCCGCAGCGGGCTACTCACCTGCACCCGCGCGGGTACCTGGATCGCGATGGACTTCCCGGCCACCCCGCCGGTCGCCGCCGCCCCGCCGCCAGACCTCGCGGCGACGCTGGGGATCGCGCCGCTCAGCGTGGGGCGAAGCCCCTTTGACCTGCTGGTGGAGCTGCCGGATGCCGCAGCCGTCCGTGAGCTGCGGCCGGATCTGACTCGGCTGGCGCAGCTGGAGGTGCGCGGGGTGATTGTCACTGCGCCTGGCGACACGCCAGGCTACGACTTCGTTTCGCGCTTCTTCGCGCCCCAGGTCGGCGTCCCGGAGGACCCGGTGACCGGCTCGGCGCACTGCTGCCTCGGGCCGTTCTGGGGGGCCAGGCTGGGCAAGGCTACGCTGGTGGGCTACCAGGCCTCGGCGCGCGGCGGGGTGGTGGGCGTGCAGTTGGCCGGCGAGCGCGTGATCTTGCGCGGGCAAGCGGTCACGGTCCTGCGCGGCGAGCTCGTGACCGAGCAGGAGCATCGGGGCGCATGATGCTCCTGGTGGAAGCGCGCCCATGGATCCCCTCACCATCCGCCCGCTCACGCTCGCCGATCGTGACGCCGCCGCCGTGCTGCTGGCGCTCACCTTTGGCCCGCGCTCCTGGCATGTGGCCATCCGCCGCCACGACACCGGGCGGAAGCGCGTCGATCTGGCCCGCTGGTCTGCGCTCGTGCTGCCCTGGCCGCGGTGCCCGGCATGGCGCTGATCGCGCTGGCGATGCCGGGCGACCGCGCGGGCTGCCTGGACGCCCAGGCCGTGTTCTGCGGACATGGCGCGGTGCACGGGAGATCTACGTGCGCACCACCTCATGCACCTGGCCGGTATCCACATCGTAGATCGCGCCACTGATCGGAATGTCCTTGGGAATGAGCGGTGAGACGCGGAGGAGGGCGACGTCATCGCGAACGCTTTGCGCAAGATCGGCGAAGGGGAGGAAGTCCTGGCCTGCGACATCGACCCCAAGATCCGCGTGGACTCTGGCGGCCAACTGGTCATTGGTGAAGGTCAGCATCCCGCAGTCGGTATGATGCAGGACGACGATCTCGGTCGTGCCGAGGAGGCGCTGGGAGATGACCAGCGAGCGCAGGGCATCGGCGGCGCGCCCGCCGGCGTTGCGGATCACATGGGCGTCGCCGATAGCCAGGCCAAGGACCTTTTCTGGGTGCAGCCGGGCATCCATACAGGTGACGATGGCGACGTGCCGGGCCGGCGGCATGGGCAGGCCGCCCTGATTGAAGGCGGTGGCGAACTGGGCGTTCGCCGTGAGGAACTGCTCAAATTGGAGGGTCATCGGGCACTCCTTCTACGCGAGGTCAGCGCTTCGTGCGCCCTGACACTCTACCATTACACAATAATATAAGGCAATCTAGTTAATAATCTCCCGGGTGCGCATCGCCCGCACCCGGGCGGTCCCTGGTGATTGGCCCCTGATCCTGGCATACCTGTTGCAATCGCGGATACGCGCAAGCCAGGGAGGAGTGAGGATGCGTATGTCCACCTATGCGGTGTCTGCCTCGGCGCTCATTGCGGCGCCGCCGCAGCGAGTGTATGGCGTTATCGCCGACTATCACCAGGGCCACCCGCTGATCATCCCCCGGCCACCCTTTGTCGCCCTCGTGGTCGAGCAGGGCGGCATTGGGGCCGGGACGGTGATCCGGGTGCAGATGCACGTGCTCGGTCAGCGGCAAGGCTTTCGCTCGGTCGTCACCGAGCCTGAGCCAGGGCGCGTCCTGGTGGAGACGAACGACAATGGCTCGGTGACCACCTTCACGGTGGAGCCGCGCGCCGAGGGGCGCCACGCCTACGTGACGATCTCCACGGCGATGCCCCGGCGCGCTGGTCTGATCGGCACGCTGGAGCGCTGGTTCGTGACCCGACTGCTGCGCCCGACCTATGGCCGCGAGCTGGGACAGCTGGCGACGGTGGCCGGTGCAGCTTCGTGAGGCCTGCTCGTCCCCGTCAAATGGTGTGCTCAGCGGCCCAGGTGCTGCGCGAAGAAGGCCAGGGTCCGTTCAAGGTAAAGCTGTTCCTGAGCGCCGGTCAGCGTGTGGGGTCCGCCCTCGTAGCGGTGCAGCGTCACGTCCTTGCCGGCGGCGCGGAGCGCCTCGGCGATAGCGATGCTGGCGGACACGTCCACCGTCGTGTCGGCCGTCCCATGGTGGAGCAGCACCGGGGCCGTCACGGCGTCGAGGTAGGTGAGCGGCGAGACCCGCTGGTAGGCATCCGGGTTTGCCTCGGGTGGGAAGGGGAAGGTGTCCGTATCCGGGGTGCCGCCGCTCTGGCGGGCGCGGCGGGCGTAATCCTGGGCCAGGTCGGCCGGCGCGGGCGCGTAGACCACCGCGGCCGCGATCTGATCGCTGACCGTGAGGGCGGCTACCGTGGTCGAGGCGCCCCGGCTGTGGCCCCACATGCCCACCGGCCCCGGCCGGGCCATCGGCAGGGCCTGGGCCAGGGGGATCAGGCTGAGCACATCGATCGCGTAGCCGCTATAGAAGGCGTTGGGCCCCTCGTCGCCGCCGCCATAGCCCCGGTAGTCGGGGGCGACCACCAGGTAGCCCCGCCGCGCGAGGTAGTCGCTGAAGACCCGGCTGTCCATGCCGGGCTGGTAGCGCTCGGGGGCAATGTAGCCGCGGTTGGCGATGATGACCGGGAAGGGGCCGTCGCCCGCGGGGACGTGCAGCAGCCCCGTGAGGGTCAGGCCGTCGGCCGAGGGGTAGCTGATCCGGTAGCTGGTGTAGCCCGGCCCCCGATTATAGACTGTCCCGATGCTGATCGCCCCCTCGCCGTAGCGCAGGCCCCGCAGCGCCGGGATGCTCTGCCCGGCCACCGGGTCGGGCGTCGCCGTTGGCGCGGGTGTGGCCGTTGGGGCGGCCGTGGGCGTGGGGATGACGGTCGGCGAGCTGGTGGGTGCGCGAGTGGTGGTCGCCACGGCGCGCATCGTTGGGGGGGCCAGCACCCGTGTGGGCGTCGGCGCCGGGCCGCCCACGCGGGCCGGCCCACAGGCGGCGGCCAGGGCGGCCAGGACCAGGAGCCAGGCCAGCTGACGATGCATCATGGCTTCTCCTCACCGCTCTATGGAGCGACCACCACGACAGGCGCGTACTGTGCGCTCAGCCCGCCGGAGGCGCGTCACCGCACGGTGTGCCCGCCGTGCAGCACGAGCAGCGGCCGGGTCAGGGCGGTGATGTCGGTCAGGGGGTCGCCGTCGACCACCAGGATGTCGGCGGCCAGGCCGGGGGCGATGACCCCGAGCTCGTCGCCTAGCCCGAGGACGCGGGCGCCCCCGCTGGTCGCCGCCACGATGACCTGCATCGGCGTGAGGCCCGCGGCCAGCCAGTGCTCAATCTCCGCCATGGGCATGCCGACCGTCTGGCCGGGCGCGCCGCCGTAGTCGTCGCCCAGGGCCAGGGTGCCGCCGGCGGCGGCGAAGCGGCGCAGGTTGTCGTGCATCACGGGCTGGATGGTTTGGCGCCACGCGGCGAGCGTGCCCCGCTCGACGGCCAGGGCTTCGTAAACGGCGATCGTGGGCACGAGGCTGATCTCGCGCGCGACCATCAGGGCGATCAGGTCGTCGGGGATGGGGTCGCGGGGGCTGTGGGCGGCGCTGCTGACCCCGGCCGCGACGGCCCGGCGCAGAGCCACGGCCCGGTCAACGTGGGCGGCGACGTGGGCCCCGCGCTCGCGGGCCGCCTCGATCACCGCCGCCAGCTCGGCGTCTGTCAGCTCGGCGTACTGCACGTCGGTG
>JAAXUL010001126.1 GCA_013336035.1 Chloroflexales bacterium | reverse complement strand
ATCTCTCGTCGAGGGCCGGCGCGACGGCCTGGTAGCCGGCCTCGTTGACGGTCAGGTTGGCCACGAGCGAGCCGCGGTTGACCAGGTGGCGGCGCACGGCCTCGAGCTGGGCGAGCACGCCCGGCCAGTCGTCGGCGACCCGCCGCTCGAGATCGCGCAGGAAGAAGAGGCTCGCGATCCCGCCCATCTCCTCCTCGGCCCACTCGGAGGCGTCGAGGCGGGCGGCGACGCGGCGGCGGGCGTAGGCGTTGCCGCTCGGCACCAGCGACGACTCCTTGCCGGCCCTGGCGCGGGTGACGATCTGGCGGAAGCGCTCCTGGTCGTCGAGGCGCACCGTGAGCAGGATGTCGCGGATGATCGCGAGCAGCTGCGGGGCCCGGGCGAGGGTGGCCTTGCCGCGCACCACGAAGCGGCCCAGGTAGTCGCCGCTCTGCAGGTGGGCGGCGCTCATGGGCGCGGCCCAGACGCCGCCAGTCTCGCGGCCGATACGCTGGACCAGCCTGACGTAGTCCTCCTTGGCGGTGCCCATCTCGGTGAGGGCGCGGGCGAAGAGGGGCGCGAAGGGCAGCAGATCGGCGGGCAGGGCGCGCAGGTCGAAGGCCAGGTCGAGGTAGACAATCCCGTTGGTGAAGAGGTCGTGGAAGAGCAGCGGGGCGCCACCTGCCTCGCGCAGCTCGGTAGGGATGGTCTTGCTCTGACGGTCGAGGTCGCCGATGGTCAGGGTCGGGATCTTCGCCAGATCCTCGGGGAGGTCGGGCTCCTCCTGGAGCCGCCTGAGGGCCTCGGTCTCGGCGATAATACGGTCGAGGTCGGCCTCGCTCATGCGCTCGCGGGCGGCCGCGAGGCGGGCCTGCTCCTCGGCGGCGTCGCGCTCGGCCTGCGCGGGGTCGGGGCGCAGCAGCACGCGGACGCGGTGGGGGTTATCGAGCAGCGTCTCGCTGATCAGAGTCTCGAAGAGGCGCTCGCCGCGCTCGACGGCGGCCCTGACAGCGGCCAGGGGGGCCTCGAAGCGCAGAGCGGCCAGGGGGTCGCCATCGTAGAGCCAGGTGCCCATGCTGCGCAGCATCAGGCTGAGACCGCGGGGGAACGAGCCGGTGTTATTCTCGCGCAGCGAGAACTCGACCGTGTTCAGGGCCGAGGCGACCTGCTCGGGGTCGATGCCCTCGTCGGCAAGGCGGCGCAGCGTGGTGAGGATCAGGTCCTCGACCTTCGGCGCGTCGGCGGGGTCGATACCCTTGAGGCCGACCGAGAAGGTGTGCTGGAGCTGGCCGTCGTTGTAGCCGCCGCCGGTGAGGCTCTCGCCAAGGCGCGAGTCGAGCAGGGCCTTGTAGAGCGGGGCGGCGGCGGTGCCGATCAGGATATAGCTGAGGATATCGAGGGCGAAGACGCGGGTGACGTCGGTCTCCTCGCCGACCATCCAGCTGACGGTGACCATGCCCTTCTTGCTCGCGCCGTCGGCGGGGGCGGTGTAGGTCTGCTCGGCGCTGCGCGGGGCGGCGAAGCGGGCCTGCCTGCCAATCTGCGAGGGGCTGTCGGCGCGCTCGAACTGCGCCAGGCAGGCGTCGAGGATGACAAGGCGGCGCTCCGGGTCATCGTCGCCATAGAAGAAGAGGCGCGCGTTCGAGGGGTGGTAGAGCGTGGCGTGGAACTGCCTGAACTGCTCGTAGGACAGGTCGGGGATGTATTTCGGGTCGCCGCCGGAGCTGAGGCCGTAGGTGGTGTCGGGGAAGAGCGCGGACTGGCCGGCGCGGTAGAGCACGTACTCGGGCGAGGAGTACTGGCCCTTCATCTCGTTGAAGACCACCCCGCGGAAATTCAGGGGGTCGCCCTTCTCGGCAAGCTCGTAGTGCCAGCCCTCCTGCTGGAGGGTCTCGGGGGAGATCAGCGGGAAGAAGACCGCGTCGAGGTAGACATCGACCAGGTTGTAGAAGTCGGCCAGGTTCGTCGAGGCCACCGGATAGGTCGTCTTATCCGGGTAGGTCATCGCGTTGAGGAAGGTCTTGACCGAGCTCTTGACCAGCTCGAAGAAGGGCTTCTTGACAGGGTACTTGCGCGAGCCGCAGAGGACCGAGTGCTCGAGAATATGGGCGATGCCGGTGTGGTCGGCAGGAGGGGTGCGAAAGGTCACGCCGAAGCACTTATTCTCATCGTCAGTCACGAGCGAGAGCAGCTCGGCGCCAGTCTTCACGTGCCGATAGAGCAGGGCGCGTGTGTTCAGCTCGGGGATCTGCTCATCGCGCAGCAGCTCGAAGCCATGGGTCAGGGTCATTGGTTCCTCCGCGTGTTGGCGTGCCGAGGGGGCCATAAGTATTGTACCAGAACAGCCGGGGCGGCGCTTTTGGGCATATGTGATCGCGCTGCGTCCCCCCTTGACATGGCCCGATGGCCCTGCTATACTCCGCTTAACCGATTAAGCACTTAATCCATTAAACGACCATGCAGGCGGAAACCGTGGCGACGATGAAGGATGTAGCCGAGCGGGCGCGGGTCTCGACAGCGACCGTGTCGTATGTGCTGAACGGCACCGGCACCGTCACCGCCGAGACGCGACAGCGCGTACTAAGCGCCGTGGCCGAGCTGAACTACCGGCCGAACCACGCGGCGCGCAGCCTGCGCACCCGCGCGCGCACCCTGGGCCTGGTGCTACCCCCCGGGCCCGCCGGGCTGGATGACCCCGCCCTGGCCGAGCTGGTGGCCGGCATCACCGAGGCGGCGGCCACCCACGGCTACTACCTGCTGCTGGCGCCCTGCGGCGCCCAGCCCGAGCACGAGCTCGGCGAAGCCCTGGCGCACACGGGGCGCGTCGATGGCCTGGTGCTGCTCGACCTGCGGGCCGACGACGAGCGGGCCGCCTACCTCTGCGCGGCCGGCGTGCCCTGCGTGGGCGCCGGCTCGCCCGCCGAGGGCAC
>JAAXUL010001125.1 GCA_013336035.1 Chloroflexales bacterium | reverse complement strand
TGTACCGCGGGGAGGCTGACCGCCTGTTTGAGGATCTGCTGGAGCACCGCCATGCCGCCTGACCCGCTGGAGAATCCCATCGCCTTCCTCACCGACCACCCCGTCCTCGCGGCCGACGCGGAGGCGGCCCTGATCGCCACCATGCGCGCCGGGGTCGAGGCCCGTGAGGCAATTCGCCGCGACCTGCCGCCGGCTGACCCTGCTGTACTCCACCAGGTCGCCCTGGGCGAGGAAGCGCGCGCCACCCTGGTGCGCCACAACCTGCGCCTGGTCGTTTCGATTGCGAAGCGCTACCTCCGCGTCGCTGGCCCGCACCTCACCCTGGAAGATCTCATCAGTTTCGGCAGCATCGGCCTGCTCCAGGGTATCGACAAGTTCGACCCACGCAAGAGCGGCCGACTCTCGACCTACGTCACCTGGTGGATCCGCCAGGCCATTGGGCGCGGCATCGCCGAGGAGAGCCGGGTGATCGACTTGCCCGTCCACGTCCACGAGCGTCTTGGCCAGCAGCGCAAAGCCCGCAGCCGGCTCACCCAGCAGCTGGGCCGCGAACCCTCCCCTGACGAGCTTGCCGGCGTGCTGGGCTGGCGGCCCCAGCAGATCGCACAGCTGGAGGCCATCGCCCAGGAGACCATGTCGCTCAGCGCCAAGGTGCATGACGCCAACGACCGCACCGAGCTGGGCGATCTCGTGCCCGACACCCGCTTCGACCCCGAGGCCGCGACCCTCGACACCACGCTGCGCGCGGACCTCGCCGCCGTGATGCACCGGCTGCTCACCGAGCGCGAGCAGCGCTTCCTGCGCGCCTACTTCGGCTTCGACACTGGCCAACCGGCAACGCTGGAGGCCGTCGGGGCGACCGAGGGGCTGACCCGCGAGCGGGTGCGCCAGGTGATCGCCGGCGCAATTGGAAAGCTGCGGGGCGACCCAGCGGTGATGGCGTACCGAGAGCCCTCCACGCGCTGACTGGTCGTGGCCATCTGCTCTTTCGCTTTATCCGGTTCCGTGATATACTCTCCTCAATGCGAACATTTGAGCAAGTGAGAGGGTCGTCATGGAACTGAGCGAGGCCGAACGCCGCGAGTTTGCGATCGACGAGCTGCTGGCCGGGTCGCTCCCCCACGAGGGAACCGATCGCATCATTGTCCGCGCCCAGGATGCCGAGCTGGCGCTCCTGCGCGCCGATCATACCGCCCGCTGGCGCATCGTGACCGGGCCGATCACCCTGTCGATCATCGCCATCCTGGAGCTTGGGCCCTTCCACCTGGCCTGGTCGCTTTGCGAGGACGAGCCAACCCCGATTCGACCTCAGCTGCGCCAGGGCGTCGCCCTGCCGATCACGCTCACCAGTCGCACCCAGGGAACCCTCCAGCTGACCGCCCCACCCTTCCCCGCCAGCCTCCGGCCGCTCCTCGACACAGCCTACCTGCCTATCAGCGCCGCATAGCCCCCGCCCGCAGCACGTCTGACGCCGGTCAGCTCTCGCAGGAGCTGGCCGGCGTGTCATCTACGGCTCCGTCCAGCGTTGGTATCACGCCGCCTGGGCGGCGTGATGCGGCCACCGCAGTCTTCCTGTACCCACAAGGAGCACTGCTGTGGCGACATCGCCTTGTGCGCAGCCCTTCCACCTCACGCCCGACGCCCTGGCCTTCACCGGCGCCGGCGACCGCTTCCAGAAGAACCTCGCCGCCCTGAAGCTGGTGCAGCAGCTCGAGGCCGAGGACCGCCCCGCGACCGACGCCGAGCGGCTGGTCCTGGCCCACTACAGCGCCTTCGGCGAGTCGGCCCTGCTCAACCGGCTCTTCCGCTATGACCCGGCGATCGGGCGCTCTGTTGTCCATGACAGCTACGCCGCGTTCCTCTCCTCGGACGACGCGAAGCACCTCCGCACCGCTGCCCTCACCGCCTTCTACACGCCGCTCGACGTGATCGCTGCCATCTGGCAGGCCGTCGAGCAGCTTGGACTCGGCAGCATTGAGCGGCCCCGCGTCATCGAGCCCGCCGCCGGTGTCGGCCACTTCCTCTCGGCGATGCCCCCGGAGCTGCGGGCGCGAGCCGAGATCACCGCCGTCGAACTCGACCCAGTCACGGCACGCATCCTCCACCACATCCACCCGGACATCACGCTCCACGGTAGCACAGGCTTCGAGCGCGTCGACCTCCCCGCGAACTGGTTCGACCTGTCGATCTCCAACGTGCCCTTCGGCGACATCAGTGTTCACGACCCGCACATCCCCGCAGCGCTTCGTGATCAAATTCACGACTACTTTTTCGCGAAAGCGCTGCGCCTCGTGCGCCCCGGCGGGCTGGTCGTGTTCCTCACCAGCTGGGGCACGCTGGACAAGCAGGCCCGCGCCGTGCGCACCTTCCTGGCCGAGCAGGCCACCCTCCTGGGCGCCTTCCGCCTGCCCAACGGCGTCTTCCGGCGCATGAGCGGCTCGGAGAGCGCCACCGACCTGCTCATCCTCCAGAAGAAGCTGCGGCCCGCTCCCGAGGAGCCTCGCTGGCTCGCCACGGCCGAGGCGGAGTACCCCCGCTCCACCGACCACCGCTCCATGACCGTCGGCTCGCGCTACACGCGGGAGATCAAGGACCCTGAGCTGCTCGCTGATGCACACGTGGTGGTCAACAAGAGCTGGCTCGACGCGCCCGAGCGGGTGATCGGCCAGCCGGTGGTGGTCACCCACGATAATAGCCTCTGGCTCCAGGTCGCCCCACCCCCGGGGAGCCTGGCCGCAACCCTTGCTGCCCGGCTGAGCGCCCTGCTCCCGTCGAATGTGATCGCCCCCTTCGCGCCCGAGGTGCTGGAGGCCGGACTCGATCACATCACGCAGCCCCCGCTCCACGAGCGTCGGGCCGACCAGATCACCATCCCCGCCATCGGGGGTGTCCATCAGGAGCGCGCCGCCG
>JAAXUL010000342.1 GCA_013336035.1 Chloroflexales bacterium | reverse complement strand
CTACAGGTTCCCGGACGGCCCTCCACTCTCATGATCGCGAGCTTCAGACCAGCCATCGCGGCGTACTGAGCATTGCCGAAAAGCAAGTAAAATAGAGCAGCTCTGATTATTGAGGAGGCCCGCCCATGCTCGTCACTACGCTCGTCATCCTCCACGGCCAGGTCGTCGACGCGGAGGAGGTGGTGCGCGATTCGCTCGCGGTCGGCGTGCCCCCGCCCGACGGGCCGCGCGGTCTCCTGGTGACCCTGGTCAGCGTCGAGGATGCTGCGTTCCATCTGGCCTATGTCGCCGTGGCCGCATATGCGCTCGTGTTAGATAGCGAGGGCCGCCCGACCGGCGTGGACCTCCTGCACCCACTGGTCGAGCTGACGCCGAGCGAGCAGGTGGTGCTGCGGACGGCGCTGGTGCGCCAGTCCTGGGGTGCCTGGGCGCGCTCGCCCCAGCACGTCCGAGACTTCCTTGGCCGCCCCGATCCGCCGGTGCTCCTCGCCGACGCGGCCCGCCAGCTCGGCATCCCCCTGCCGACCCTGGCCAACGCCGCCGTCGGCGAACGCCTGCCCACCATCCGCGCCGGCGACCGACACCTGGTCTACCTCGCCACCGTCGTCGAGGCTCAGGATCGTGGGCTGCTCCACTTTCAGCGCGGGCGGCCGCGGCGAGGATCGTAGCGACGCGCCGCTGTCGTCGACTACGGCAGGCGCGGCCGGCTGAGCCTGAGGAGCGCTACGCGGGAGACGTGACGGACCATCCTGTTCGAGCTTCCCCGCGCCACCTCGAGCCCAGCTCTCAGCGCCGGGGTGGCCAGCCGCATCCTGCCGATGGCCTCGGCCGCGAGGGCGGCCCTACGTGTGTGCGGCGGCTGCAGGGAGCGTATGAGCACGTCATGGACCACAGCGTCCTGCGGGGCTATTGTGCAAAGCGCGACGAGCGCGTCGGCAGCGAGCCGCTCGTCTGTCAGGTCCTCCAGGATCGTGCCAAGCATGGGTCGGGCGGGCGGGCCGATGTGGCCCGCGAGGCGCAGCAGCCGCCGCCTGACGGCGCTGGTCTCCTCGGCCGCGAGCCGGCCGGCGATGAGAGGCACGGCCCAACGGAGCGGCGCTGAGACGCGCACGAGCGCCCATGCGGCATCCGCGCGTACACCGGTGTCGGCGTCGAAGAGCGCCTGGACGAGCGCATGTGCCGCGCTGCGCGCGCCCTGTCCGATCCGCCCAAGGCTCTGCGCCGCTCCCTAGCGCACGCTCCTATGGGGCGATGAGAGCGCCGCGCTCAGGTCTGGAACAGCCGCGGCGCCGTGGACGGCCAGGTGCCCCACCGTCTGCCACCACTCACGCGGCGAGGCCTCAGCCAGGCACGCGATCAGGGCTGCGGGTGTCTTGTCCCTGGCGGTTGGTTGGCTCTGCATAGGCCCATGGTAGCACGCGCCTCCGGCAGGGTCGCGTGCCACAAGAGCAGGCGTTGCGGGGCTGGCGAGCTCGGCCCGGTAGACCCGAAGGTTGCTCAAGACCTGCTGAACGGCTGCTCGAAACTCGGCGATAGTGGCGTGGTCAGGTATCTCCGCAGGCTTTCGCCGTCCTCGCCCTCGCGCAGGGTGCGGTAGTCGTAGCCCTCGCCGCCGGCGATCACCTTCCAGCGGGTCAGGGCCATCCCCGGCGTAGCCAGGATCTCGCGCAGCAGCTGCGTCTCGGCCCGGCTGAGCTCTTCCCCGCGCCCGCCGTAGCCGGCCTGGATTTCGATCGTGTCGCCCGTGATACGAATCAGGTTGTAGACCCAGATATTCCGGGCTGCGCCGGCGAGGTTGCCGACGTAGGTGTCGTAGTTACCAGCGTCGATGAGCTCCTGGGCACCGTCGGCGGGAGCCAGGCGGGTGAAGCCAGCTGGCGTGGCCAGGGCCGCTAGCGTGGCCAGGGCTGTTGTGCTCTCTGGGCTGACCTGGGCGATGAAGTGCCAGTCGGGGCCGGCGGCGGTCTGTGCCGCCTCCCAGCACCAAGGCCTGTGACTGTCCATGAAGTAGATCGCCTTCCCAAAAGGGGCGCGGGTAGGAGATCGGGCCGGGTCCCCTGGTGGCCAGTATAGCAGTTGCGCCAGGACAGATCATAGCGCGGCGCTCCGCCTGCGTTGTTTCTCTGCATTGTAGCGCCATCGCTGGGGCAGGGGGCCGCACATGGTTGCGGCCCCCCGTGGCCTGAGCCCGCGTCGAGCGGTCTCTGGCCACCCGCGCCCTTGCGCGGTGGTTGTCGCCGGTGGCACGGCGACACTGCCGCCCTTCCTTCTTCGGCTGTGCCTGCGCTCAGGGTACATCCCTCTGTACAGAGCTGTCGGCGCCTACACCCGC
Organism: Chloroflexales bacterium; assembly: GCA_013336035.1. Lineage (GTDB taxonomy): Bacteria > Chloroflexota > Chloroflexia > Chloroflexales > Chloroflexaceae > CAIWXH01. Next base: position 5,548 of record JAAXUL010000342.1, on the reverse strand, counting down.
TCACGGGTGTGCCAGGGCGAGGAACGACGGCTCATGCAGATGCAGAGGAGGGTACCATGGCCCCTGTTCGCGTGACCTTTCGCGGCTGGACGTGCCGGGTCGAGAAGCAGCAGTACTGCCAGGGCGGCGTCAATCGGATCGGCCTGCTGCTCAAGGACACCCGCGACGGCGAGCCTGTCGCCGTCGCGACGGTCAACATCCCCGAGATCTCCCTGGCGCCCGGCGAGGTGATCGTCAAGGACTACTCCGAGAACGAGGGCATGCTCGACGCCCTCGTCGCCGCCGGGGTAGTCAGCGCGCCGAGCCGGGCAGTGCAGCTGCGCTACGTCACGGTCTACGTGTGCGCCTGCCTGATCTGATCGCCCCTGTCTTCTGTCTGGGCCTCGATGCCTTGCAGGCGGCGCAAGGCGTTGAGGTCCAGGCTCGCCCCTGCTCCCTCGCTCGCCCGCTCGCTTCTCATAGGGCAGGCATGGCTCCCTTGTGCCTACCGCGCCGGTGGCGCGGTGCGCTTGCTGGGTACGGCTGGCGCATCGCAAAGGAGACAATCCCTATGACTGACGTGGCTATCCCAGACAGCCTGGTGGACCTTCAGAACATCAAGGGCCAGGAGCATGTGAAGCGCGCCCTGGAGGTTGCGGCAGCGGGTGGGCACCATGTGTTCCTTGTCGGCGCGCCTGGGGCGGGCAAGACACTGCTCGCGCGGGCGCTCCCCGGGCTCCTGCCGCCCGCCAGTTCCACTACGGCCGAGGCGCCGGCGCATGATAGCCCGCTGCCCCGCTCGCGCCCGACCCTCGCTCCGACCGGGGGGTGCTCCCTCGCGACGATGTTCGGCGGCGGCGCCGGGCGCGTTCGCCCCGGCCTAGTCACGCAGGCCCATACCGGTGTCCTGCTGCTCGACGACCTGCCGGCCTTCCACGCCGTGCTCGAACGGCTGGCCACGGTGCTCGACGACGGCACGGTGACCCTCAGCCGCGCCACGGCGACGAGCGTGCTGCCGGCCAACTTCATGCTTGTGGCGACCGCCCGGCCCTGCCCCTGCGGCTGGCAGGGCGACCCTGAGCGAACCTGCACCTGCAGCCCCGCCCTGGTCGCGCGCTGGTGGGCGAAGCTACGCCCACAGCTCCTGGAGCGCATCGCCATCCATGTCGAGGTGCCCCGGCTGAGCTATGAGCGCCTGTCGAGCCACCGCCTGGGCGAGCCGTCGGCCGCCGTTCGTGACCGGGTCGCCGCAGCCTGGCGCATGCAGGCGAAGCGAAACACGGGCTGCACGACCTGGCGGGCGAACGCGATGCTCTCGCTCGCCGAGCTCCGCGAACACTGCGCCCTCGACGGGGCCGGGCAGAGCCTGATGAAGGCGGCGGTGCGCCAGCTCAACCTCTCGGCTGGGGGCTATCACCGTGTGCTGCAGGTCGCCCGCACGATCGCCGATCTCGCTGGCGCGAACATGATCGGCCCGGCGCACCTGGCGGAGAGTCTCCAGTATCGGCCTCGGCGCACCGAGTAGGGCCTCGCGGTGGCGCGCTCTGACCGCCCTCGCCCTTCACGGCACCGACTGTCTTCCGCATCCTGGCCCTGTTCGCGCTCGCTGCCCTACCTCCTCGTGTGCGGTTGTCTGCCTGCCCGACTGAGCGTGCCACGCCGCAGCGCCGGCGGCACGGGTCCTGATCGCCGCACGCGGCGACACTGCGCGCTCTGCGCCGGTGCCGCTCGGCGTGGCTAGGGCTGCTCAGGCAGGCAGATAACCCCACGAGGAGGACGCGATGCAGCTCGAGATCGGCGACCAGTCCAGGTGTGGGACGGCGACCGCGGCCGCTGGTGGGAGGGCGAGGTGACAGTAATCGCCGACGACGCGGTCGAGGTCGCCGTGCTCAACGGCGAAAGCGCTTCGCGCCGACACTTCGCGTCAACACCCCCGCCACCCCTGGCAGACCGAGACGATCAGTGCGCCGCTCGACCTGGAGTTCATCCGCCGGATATATCGACGGCAGGGCATCTGGCTCAGTCCCGGCGCATCTGAGCGCCTGGGTGATCTCCTATCGTCCACCACCCTGCACGCTCATAGTCGGGATGCGGCACAGCAGGCGTTTCACAAGGCATGCAAGACCGCAAAGGCTAACCGTTCGCAGGGCGCGAAGTACCCCCACAAGCGAAAGTTCTACCGCCCGACCATCTGGAAGCATACGGGCATCCGGATGCGAGACAGGCAGCTTCTGCTTGCCCGTGCTCGCGGGCTAGAGCCAATCACAGTGGCTCTGCCGCCTGCCCTGGCTACCCTCCCACCAGCTTCCTTTGTCGAGATGCGCCTGGTCTATGATCGGGTGGGCCACCGCTACCAATGGCACCTGGTCGTGGATGATAGATGTGAGCCACCCGGAGCACCAGGCGAGCAAACCCTTGCCGCCGATCTTGGCGAGATCCACCCGGCTGCGGTAGCGAATGAGGCTGGTGACGTAGTGATCTTCTCCGCTCGCGATTTGCGAGCACTGAACCAGTATCGTTACAAGCGCCTCGCCAGCCTGCAAGCCCGCCAGAGCCGATTGAAGCGAGGTTCTCGCCGTTGGAGGCGGTTACATCGCCGCAAAACGTTCTTACTGGCCCGCAACAACCGACAGCGGCGTGACATTGAGCACAAGATCACCCGCGCCATTACCACTTATGCGAAGGACGAAAAAGCGAGGCGGCTAGTGGTGGGCGATGTACGCAATGTCGGAAAGGGGAAGCGCCTGAGCGCTACCAATCAGCAGAAAGTGTCTGGCTGGTCACACGGGCGGCAGATTCAGTACCTCACCTACAAACTGGCTGCCGAAGGCATCACTCTCGAACGCCAGAACGAGGCGTATTCAAGTAAGACGTGCTGTGGTTGTGGCGCGCAGAACAAGCCCCGAGGCCGCACCTATCGGTGTGCCGCGTGCGGGCTCGTGTGCCACCGAGATGCCAATGGCGCGGTCAATCAGGAGAGCAAAGCGCTGTTCGGCTCGTATGGGCACATCCAGCCACGCTCTACCAAGTATCGGCGGCCGTTCCGCCGTAGTTCCCGCGACACCGGGAATGTAGCTCGTTCGTTAGAACGAGAAGCCGCACCTCAGTAGGGCGCGCAGTGTCACGGAAACGCCCGTTGCCGCGACAATCGCCTTCATCCCGCGAGCGGCATCTGGATCATAGCGCAGTATCACGGAAACGCCCGTTGCCGCTGCAACGGGCGTGTGCTATACTCGCCGGGACGTCCAAATTGGCACCAGATGGCACCAGATGGCATCAGGCACAGCGGCAAAGTACCCATTGCGCGACAATGTCCGCGCTACGCTCGACCAGGCCGGGGTCTCGATCGCCGGCCTAGCACGCGAAGCGGGGGTGAATCGGAGCGTCCTGACACGCGCGCTGAACCCGGAGCGCTACGGCCGCAACGGGACTATCCAGGGACGGACGGCCTGGAAGCTGGCCCGCGCCTACGCTCACCTGACGTCTACTGCCGAGGAGGACAGTTTCCGCACGCTGTTCGAGGTGGAAAAGGAAGACCAGGACGACGCGTAGCAGGCGTCGTCCTGGGGCGGGCTCGGCCGGGCAGCACGCTTCGGCCTTGCCGGCAGTAAGGATACCATCTCTGGGCAGCCCGTCAGAAAGGCAGCACGTCGATGCCGTTCCGGGAGAACGAAGGGGGCGACGACCTTCGCTACCGTCCGCCGCCGCAGCCAGACGATCCGCGAGACGGCCAGCTAGCTCGCAAACCGGCCGCCCAGGTGCTCGCCGATCTTTTTGATTTTCGGGCGCCCGAGGAGCGCGTAGCCGCGCCGGCTCCCGCTCCTGCACCGGCCGCACCCGCTGCAGAGGCGGATCCGCAACCGCGGCGGCAGCGCCGGCGCAAAGCACCCGAGGTCGACCTCGACGAGCCGGAGCTCCAGTATTTCCGCGATGCCAACGACTGGCGCGACCGGATGATCGCCGAGTCCTTCGTCTGGGGGCTTGGCTGGACGCTCTGGGGGGGCAACGCCCTGTTCACCGTCCAGGGCCTCGGGACGCTCAGCTGGATCCCGTTTCTTGGGCCTGTCATCGCCAACCCCATCATTGCCTTCATCATCCACGTCGGAATCTCGAAGGGCGAGCAGAACCTGTGGCGCGGCGGCTTCGACCCCTGGGCATTCGGGTTCGGCATCTTATTCCTGTTAGTCGACGCGGGAACGACGGTGAACGGTATCATCGCCAGCTTCGTCCAGGCCGGGAGCGTAGAGATGCTGGGGACGCTGCCGAAGTCGATCCTGGAATGGTGGCCCCTTATCGCAGCGATCGGCGGAAAGCCTGCCCCGGAGTGGACAACCGTGGCAGTCACATTGCTCATCGTCGGAGGGCTTATTGCTCTCGTCCCGGAGCGTGTGATCAGGCGCTTCCGACAGCGCATGATGGCGGTGTGGCGGGCTCGGCCGAGGCCCGCTGCGGCGTGAGAGGAGGGAGCGCATGGAAGGGCTGCTGCAACTCGTTCTGGTCGTCGCGCTGGTGGGCTCCGCCATTGGCGTGACCATCTGGTCGCTGCGCCGCCAGGCGCATGCGGCGTCTTTTCGTGCCCAGCAGATGGCCAGGGAGCGGGACATGGCGCTGGCCGCCCGAGACGCGGCGATCCAGAAGACCGAGCAGATCATCGGGGCCCTCAAGGAGGATGCCCGTGAGCGCCTCGGCGTGCGCCTGAATGGCTCGAAGCCCTACCGCCAGGCGCCTGGAGGGATGTGGCCGACCCTCGAGCGCCTGGAGCGCATCGTGCCGGCCAGCAGCGACCCCTTTGCCTTCGCCGTGGGCTGGGAGGAGAAGAATCAGCAGCCCGGCATCGTCGGCTTCACGCTCCGCGAGGGCGACGCCGAGTTCGGCAATGCCGCAGTTACCGGCAAGCGCGGCAGGGGCAAGACGAGCCTGGCCTTCTTCATCATGGGCCAACTCTGCAAGCGCGCCACCCCCGCCCAGTTCCGGGTCTTCATCATCGACCCCAAGGTCGTTGACGGTGCCCTGTGGCGCGGCAAGACGCACAATTGGCGCGAGCCCGTCCTGGGCGCAGACATCGCCCCCGTGCAGGCGGCCGCGGCCGCCCTCAAACAGGAACGTGAGGAGCGGCAGCGGCTGCTCGACCGGCACAGCGTCATCGCCTGGGAGCAGTTGCACCCGGCGGCGCGGCCGCCCCACATCCTGGTCTACGTCGCCGAGCTCTCTATCCTCGAGGAGGCGCTGCCCAACGCTGAGCAGTGGCTGACCCGCGAGATGCAGACCTCGCGCGCGGCCGGCATCACATACATGGTCGATACCCAGAACCTGTCCGGGCGCGAGACGGCCTGGCGCTCGCAGGTCGGCACGTTCCTCGCCGGCTACCAGGACAGCGTGGACGCGGTGAAGCCGAACATCGGCATGGGCCCGGAAGAGATCCGTAAGCTCGGCGGTATCCCTATGCACGAACTCCCTGGCCGCGGCTGCTTCACGGTGCGCGAGGGGCGCAACGTGATGAGCGTTTACGTGCCGGAGATCACCATCGAGGAGCGCCGCGCCTTCCTGGCCACCCTCCCTGACGCGGGCC
>JAAXUL010001124.1 GCA_013336035.1 Chloroflexales bacterium | reverse complement strand
ATCGTGATCGGCGCCGATGGACACCACTCGCTGGTGGCGCGCCAGGTCCAGGCGCCCGCCTACCAGGAGCGGCCCGCGCGCACCTGCGCCTACTACGCGTACTGGAGCGATGTCCCCGTCGAGGGCGCGGAGCTGTATCCGCGCCCCGACCGGATGATCGTCCTCGGCCCCACCAACGATCAGCAGACCCTCATCATCATCTACTGGCCCCACGCGCAGTTTCACGCGGTGCGCGCCGATATCGAAGGTCACTTTATGCGTGCCCTGGAGCTGGTACCTGGGCTGGCCGAGCGCGTGCGCGACGGTACGCGGATCGAGCTCCACTGTGGCGCGGACCCGACGTCCGACATCGCGAGCTATGACCCCTTCATCACCACCCTGGCGCCGCGTGGCTTCCCGCTCCAGTACCTGCTCGGCCACGCTGACCAGCGGCTGGAAGGCCGCCACCAAGCCCAGCGTACCCGTGAAGAAAGGCCAGCTGATAGAAGATCGCGCCCCAGAAGCTCGAGAAGACCAGGGCGCGGCTCAGATCCTCGCCCTGCAGAGTGTGAACGTTATTGGGGCCGCACCGGCGCCGCCGGCCATCCCCCGGAGAAATCAATGATGGCACCAGTCATAAAGGTACCCTGCATGGTAGCCAGGTACCGCACCAATTCGCCGATTTCCTCCGGCTGGGCGAGACGTCCGACGGGGACCGTCTGGGCGATAAAGGCACGGCCAGCCGGATCATCAAGAAAGCGCGCCCGGGGATAGTACGTCTCGCTATACAGGTAGTTGGGCGCAATGGCGTTCACCGGGATGCCAAAGGGGGCCAACTCTAAGCTGAGCGACTTCACCAAGGCGTTGGCGCCGGCGCGGGCAGCGTCTGGGATGGCCCCGCCCGGAAAGGGCAGCCGGGTGCGGTTCGAGGTGATCATAATCACCCGCGCCGTGGCCTGGCTGGTCAGCTTGGGGATCGCCGCTTGCGCCAGTGCGAAGGGAAACACGACCAGCCGCTCGAGGGTTGCGCGGAGATCGTCCACGGCGGCTGTAGCGATGGGGCTGTGCACTGGGGGATAGGCATCATTGCTCACCAGGACATCCAACCGCTCGGCAACCGCCCAGGCGGCAGTGATAATCTCGCTGGGCGTCTGAGCCGCAAGGATGAGCACCTCCGGGTGCTCGGCACGATACTGATCGGCGGTCACGGGATCGGTAAAGGCGACATCGTGCGCGAGCACCTGAAACCCCGCCGCGTGTAAGGCGCGCACCGCGGGCGGGCCAGCAAACTCACGGGCGTTCGCGACCAGGGCGACAGCGTTACGCACAAGCTTCCTCCGGCGCGTGCACTTGGAACACGGTTGGCGCACTCTCACGAGGTAGGCAGCGTTGCTTCCAGGATCTTGCGCGTGCGCTCGGCCTCACGAACGATCGCACGGGCGACACCTCCAAGAGTGATATGAGCAGCAGTACTATGGTGGCAGCGACCCCTTTGTGGGTCTACGCTGTGGTGGTCATCGTCGCATCCGGGGCCATCAGGTTTGTGAGGGACGTGACCGCGGTGTCATTCAGCGGCTGTGCGCGTCGTGTCGCCTCGTTCATTTGCACGATCACGGTGTTTGCTGTCGCCACACAGCGCTCCTCCTGAAATAAGGCTTGCTCAAGCGTGACGGAACTGCGGCCGATCGTCGCAACCCGGGTGCCAATCTCAACGCGCCCAGGCCAGGTAATTTCCGAGTGGAAGTTGAGCGTGAGGCTCGCGATCACGAACGCGCAGTTTGGACTGGCGAGCGGTTGAGCGGGGTTGTAGAGGACCTCGACCCGACCGGTTTCAAGCAGCGTGGAAAACACGGCATTGTTGACGTGCCCCTGACGATCAGTATCCGCATAGCGGACTTTCTCATAGCTCTTGAGCGGGAAACGGTCGAGATCGGGTGAGGACTTCATCGGTTCCTCCGTGATGTCGGCCTTGAAATCCTGGTCGCGCGAATCTCCAGATTGATGCTCCCTCAGAGCTATTCGTGCGGCAGCATTGCGGCATACAGCCAATATCCGATCAGAGAACACATCTTCTTCGACCGCTCTGGCGAGCGAAAGCCCTCCGATACATAACGCCATCACCATGATGGCTTCATCAAATCGCTCCGGGTCGCTACCGACACTCGTTTCGGGCGCATCACAAATGGCTCGAAGCGATGTGTTCAGTTCTTCCTCATACGCATGACGAAATCTGGGATTCGCTCGCGCTGCATCGGACACCAGCGCGGCCAGCGCACAACTGTCAGCCAGATCGTCGCGATGCCTCGGGGTCAGGTAGCGTTTCGCCAGGCGTATGAGCCGCTGGGGCCACGATTCCGTCGTGGCATGCCCCATCCAACGCGAACGGTGCTCCGTAAGAGCATGGTGCAATGCGGCGACAATCAGATCGTCTTTGCTGGTAAAGTGCGCATAAAAGGCCCCGTGAGTCAGCCCAGCATCTTGCATGATGGGGGCGATGGCGGCCCCGGACAATCCTTCCTTGCGCAAGCGTTCCGCACTTGCCGCGAGAATGCGCTGCAGCGAAGCTTCTTTATGGGTCGAGCGTTGATTCACGGGTGGTCAACCTTTTTTACGTACCGTTCGCTGATCGTGAGAACCGGTTCGTAACGTTGGCCCTACCAGCGGGCCAAAACTGACCACCTGGAAGGCTTTGCGCCCTGTAGCGCCCCAAAAAATCAACAAACAAAAACCTGCATGATGATTATCATAGAAATATGATATCGTATGACGGCTATAATGTCAATATCCAACGTTAGGTATGAGCTCGCCAGCTTGGCGTGTCAAGCGTGTAGTGCTCAGCAATACCTAGGCTTGGGTATCTGATACGCCGATCTGCCAGCTTGTGATAAAAGTCACGAATACGTTGATCACGCTGAGGCCAAGCAGGGCCATAAG
>JAAXUL010000341.1 GCA_013336035.1 Chloroflexales bacterium | reverse complement strand
CGGCAGCGTCCGGCTCTGGACGGCGCCCGCGGCGGGGGTCCGGCTGAACCACAGCCGCGCGACACCTGTCTCGAGCCCGCGCGGAAAATCCAGCTCGCCCGCGGCGAGGGCCGTGTCGGGGCTGCCGCAGAGCAGCGCCCGCGCCGCCGGGGCGTCGAGGGCCAGGATCGCCTGGGGCGCCTCAGCGGCGCATGTGCCATCGCCGCCCGCCTCGCGCCAGCGGACGCGCCAGCCCGCCGCTGTGCGCTCGAGGCATGTGGCCACGGCGCCGGTGATGATGCTGCCGCCAGCGGCTGTGATCGCTGCCGCCAGAGGCACGACCAGGGCCGTGTCGGCGTCGTCGGGCAGGTAGGCGAAGGCCCAGGCGTCGCGCCGCAGCAGCGTGTAGAAGCGCAGGAAGGCCAGGAACCCGCTGAGGGGCACGTCCTCGGGGTGGGCGGCCAGGCCGCTGCGCATCAAGGCCGAGACAAAGGCCCGCAGCCGCGGCGGCCACCCGTCAAAGAGGCTGGTCACCGTCCGCTCGCCCAGGGGCGTCTCTTCGCAGAGCGGGTCGTAGGCCAGGGCCAGGTAGAGGCTGCCGGCCACGCGGGGCAGGCCGAGCAGGTCGGCCGGGGTGAGCATGGCCAGAAACTGTGGGCGGAAGAGCAGTGCCAGATAGTGGAAGGGGGCCGGGAAGATGCCGCGGCGCACGGCGCTGCCGGCCTCGGCGCGGCGCACGCGCCCGCCCTCGCCGTGGAGCCAGTCCTCGCGCCGGGCCTCGACCAGGCTGCCGCCCAGCCCGAGGCGCGCCAGCAGCGCGCGCAGGTTGCGGTACTGGCCCCAGATGCCGTGGATGCCGTGCTCGGCGGGAAATGTCCAGCTCTGGCCGGCGTGGGCGAGCGTGACGGGGGATGCGCCGGCGATCCGGCCGCCGAGGCGCGGCGCGGCCTCGAGCAGGAGCGGGCGGGCGCCGCGCTCGGCCAGGGCCAAGGCGGCGGTGAGGCCCGCGAGGCCGCCGCCGATGACGATGACCTGGTGGCTGTGCATTAGGCTGGCTGTGCTATGGGGAAGTCTCAACCAGGTTGCGCGGCCGCTGACGAACGACCGCAGACCGCTGCCGGAAGCAGCCGGCCTGCGGCGGTCTGCGGTCAGAACCCGGCGCTGATGGGCGCAAGGTACTCGTGGTGGGCCGCCCCGGATTCGAACCGGGAACCCGTCGGTTATGAGCCGATTGCTCTGCCATTGAGCTAGCGGCCCGGGCCGCAGTATTATACCAGATGCGCGGGCCGCCCTCTGCTATGGCCTAGCGGTGCGCGATCGGCAGCCATCTCCACTCGCCCGCGAACGCCCCTACGCCTATGGCCCACGGGTTATTGCCCGTGCCGTCGTCGGCGATGAAGACTAGCCGCGCCGACGGCCCTGCGCCCGTCTGCGCGACCAGGTAGGGGTTTATTGTTTGCGGGTCCAGGCCCGAGGATGCGCCGGGGCCGATCTCCTGCACCATGCGCGTAGAGGCGGGGGCGCCGCCGCTCGCCCACAGCTCCTGGCCGTGGCCCGCCCGCGTGGCCCAGAAGAGCGCGTCGGCGCGCCCATACACGGGGGCCAGGAGCGTGGGGCTCGAGCCGGCCGGGCCTGGGTTGACGTCGAGCACGGTGATGCTGTCGCCGATCAGGACGGCTGGCTCGCGCCCCGTGGCGCTGGTGGCCGCGGTGAGAAGCCCGCGCTCGCTGGCGGCGTACGAGGGCTCGGGGTGCGAGCCGGCGCTCCCCGGCTCCAGATCGAAGAGGGTGCTCCCGGCCAGGGTGCCGTCGCTGATGGCCGGCTCCGTCCCGCGGTCCGGCGTGGTGGTGCTGAAGAAGGCCCGGCCGCCGACCCGGCCGAGCAGCTGCGGGCTGCTCCCGGCGGGGCCGCTCACCAGATCGAGGATCTGCGCGCTTGTGCCGTCGGTGACGCCCAGCTCCTCGCCTGTGGCGGACGCGTGAAACGAGAAGTAGTATCTGTCGCCCGCGACGATCGGGGGTGGCCAGGAGCGGGCCACCCCGCCCGCCGGCAGGTCAAAGGTGGATAGGCGCGCGCCCTCGGCGCACACGGGCACATAGCGCTCTGGCCCGGTGTAGGCAAGGAAGCAGGCCTTCGCGCCGACCTGCGCGAAGTATGGGTTATTCAGCTGCCCCCGGTAGTCGGTGGTGAAGGCGTCGCCGCTCGGGTTGAGCTCGATCACCGTGGCCGTCGCCCCGTCGATCACACCCAGCTCGTAGCCGAGGGTGTCGCTCTTGGCGATAAAGTAGGCCCTGCCGCCGATAGCGGTGAGGTAGCCGGCGACCGTGCTGCCCGTAGGCTCCAGGGTGAAGATCGTCGCGCGCGAGCCGTCGCTGAAACCCGGCAGATAGCCCTGCCCCCGATCGGCGGAAAAGTAGACTCCGTCGCCCGATGGGGTCAGCCCATACGGGTTTGAGCTTCCCGCGGAGTTGAGATCGATCTTCTGCGGGGCCGGGTTTGCCAGCGTGGTGTCGAGCACCCACAGCTCATTATCGTCCGCCTGGTCTCTGGCGGTGAAGAAGAGCTTCCTCCCGGCGCCAATCAGACTCTGCACTGAGGGATCGCCGCTGTCCCTGATCCTGACCTGCGTCGCCCGCGGCTCAGGCGCCGCCATATTGATGGACCAGAGCGTGCTGCCGCCCGCGTCGTAGAAGGCTGTAAAGAAGAGCGTGCTGCCCACGAGGGTGGGCCTGGAGGGATACGAGCCGTGTGGGTCGGGGGAGAGGTCCAGGGGGTGCGTGCCCTCGGGGGTGCCGTCGGTCAGCCACGGCTCGCAGCCAAGCTCGGCGGTGCAGGTGGTGAAGAAGACCCGCCCGCCGCCCGCCACCATATCATTGATCACGCCTGACGCGCCATGGGCCGGCTCGATGTCGCCCAGGGCGATCACCGCGCTGTCGAGTAGGAAGGGCTCAGTGCCCCGCGCCCCGTCATCGGCCCAGATCAAGAAGCGGCCATCGCCGAGCGAATCTTTGTATGGTACCGCTGGGCTGTCCGGGATAAAGTCATAGAGAGTGACAGACTGCCCGTCGCTCGTGCCCAGATCGCGCCCGTCGGGGGCGTTCCCCGGCGTAAAGATCACGCGCTCGCCCGAGACGACCAGCGGCATCATGTACAGGTCGAGGTTGAAGCCGTTAGTGAGCCTGGTGGGCGCCCCGCCGTCGCTGGTCCACAGGTCGTAGCTATTTGCGGTCTCAGCGGCCGTGAAGAAGGCCCTGCTCGGGGTGGTGATCAGATAGCTGCCGGGGCTGATCGCGAACAGGGCGACCGTAGCGCCGTCGCTAGTGCCAAGCCTCGAGCCAGCGGCCGGTCCGGAGAAGAAAAAGACCCGGCCGCTCGTGGCCGCCAGTGTGTCGTAGGGGCCATTGAATCCGCCGTTGGCGCCGGGGGCGACCTCGAGCAGGCTGGCGCTGGCGCCGTCGCTGGTGCCGAGCTCGTAGCCCGAGCTGCCATTGGTGGCGATAAAGAAGGCCCGGCTGCTCGTCGCGACCAGCGAGCCGCCCTCGCTGACGCTGTCGCCACCTGGATTCAGGTCGAAGAGCCTGGCGGTGAGACCGTCACTTGTGCCTGGCTCGAAGCCCCCGACCCCATCGGTGGCCAGGAAGAAGACCCGTGAGCCCGCCGCGACGATAGAGCCAGAGGTAAATGCGTCGCCCGTCGGGTTGAGCTCGAGCATGGTCGGCGCGCCGCCCGTGGTCGTCCAGAGCTCACGCCCGGCTGCGCCGTTGGTTGCGATGAAGAACAGCCGACTGCCCGCGACAGTGAGGCCGCCAGGGTAGGACGAGCTCGCGCCCGGGTTGAGGTCATAGCGCACAGTGCCGCCCGCCGTGCCATCGGTGATCACCAGCTCCGTGTCGCCGTTGGTCGTGACGGCGGCGGCGAGCCGGCCGCCGAAGGCGACCATCGCGGAAACCTGTGAGGAGTCCGGGCCGGGGCTCAGGTCGAGCTTCGATGGGCTGATGGGTAGCGTCGCGGCGTCGAAGCTCCAGATCTCGCTGTCGAGGCCGTCGCTGCCGACGAAGAACACCCTGGTGCCGGCCACAGTGATGGTTGGTATAGTGAAGCCGCTACACGGCCCAGGGCAGAGGTCAGCTGCGAGCTGGGCGCTGTTGAGGGTGCCGTCGCTCAGATAGAGCTCGGCGCCCAGATCGCGGGTCCTGGCGATAAAGAAGATACGCCCGGCGGCGCTAACCTGCGGGCCGATCCACAGAAAGCTGCCGTCGTTGATCGTCCGCGGGTCGAGGTCGACGAGGCGGACGGCGGGGCCGGGCTCGGCCGCGGGCGCTGGGGCGGCGATGGCGCTGCCCAAGAGAGCGCAGAGCAGCAGCGTGGCGCTCGCGAGGGTGCGGATCGCAGGCATAGGAGCCTCCGCAGGTAATACGATGAGAAGTGTGCCCTATGAGTATAGATCTATTTATGGGGAAAGTGAATGAGCCGGCGGTGGCGCAGATGGGCAGGCAGCAATCGCCCCCTCTCCCGCGCAGCGGAAGAGGGGGCCGGGGCGAGGGCGGCCCTACTACCCTTTGCGGCCGACGACCAGCAGCATCGAGCGGGTGGGCGGCAGGGCCGCGGTAACCGCGGCGAAGGCGCCCTTGGCGATGACGCGCAGGGGGTGGGTGCGCAGGCGGGCCGCCTCGAGGCCGACCTGCTCCCACGGGGCCTCGAAGCGGCTGGCGGTCACGCGCAGGCCAGCCTGCTCGACCAGCCAGGTCAGCTCGCTCATCGTGTAGGTGCGGGCGTGGGTGGTGTAGCGGGCCTCGCCCTCGAGCAGCATCTGGTGGCGGAACTCGTCGCGGGTGCTGAGCGGGAGCCAGAGGGCGGCGCGCAGGATTGTGCGCAGGCGGCTCTTGAAATACAGCTCGTTGGGCGTGGTCACCAGCAGGCGCCCGCCCGGGCGCAGCACGCGGGCGAACTCGCGCAAAACGGGCAGGGGCGAGTAGAGCAGGTGCTCGATCACCTCGGAGAAGACCACCCAGTCGAAGCTGCCGTCGGCGAAGGGCAGCGGCTCGCGCTCGAGGTTGGCGCGGCGCACCTCGACGCCCAGCCGCTCCCAGAGGGCCTGGCGTTTGCTCGGGTCGAGATCGACGCCGCTGACCTTATAGCCGGACTGCACGAGCAGCTCGGTGAAGTGTCCGGGGGTGACGCCCACCTCGAGCACGCTCGCGCCCTTAAGGGCGTCGATGGCGCGCAGCATCGCGGCGAAGCGGTGGCGGTGCAGGCGAAAGTAGGCGGCCTTGCCATCGGCCCGTGCGGCGCGCTCGACATGGTCGAAGATCGATGAGCTTGCTGTCTGTGTTGCCATAGCGGCGCGCATCATACCACGGGTGCGGCGGCGGGGCGAATCGGCCTAGCCCGCGCCGAGCAGCCGCGCCGCCTCCTCGGGCACGCCGAAGGTGATATAGAAGAAGCCCAGGGCGGTGATCACATAGACCGCCAGCAGCTGGGCGCCCTCGAGCCAGTTGCTCTCGCCGTCCACCGAGATGATCGTCGCGATCAGCACGCTAAGCGTCAGGGCGGCCACCTCGATCACGCTGAAGAAGAGCGTCATCTCGGGCCCGAAGAGCAGGCTGATGAAGACCAGCAGCGGGCCGACGAGCAGGGCCACCTGCATCGAGGAGCCCATGGCGATGGTCATGGCCAGGTCCATCTTGTTCTTCACGGCCATCTGCACCGCCACGATATGCTCGGCGACGTTGCCCACCAGCGGGATGATGATAATGCCGATGAAGAACTCGCTGAGGCCCAGGGCCTCGGCGAAGGGCTCGACGGCGCCGACCAGGAACTCGCTGAGGAAGACGATCCCGAGGGTGGCGGCGGCGAGCACGCCGATGGCCGTGGGCACGTTCCACCTCGCGACATGGTGCTCGGCAGCGCCGTCGGGGGTCTTGTCATCGACGCCGGTGTGGCCGCCCACGCCACGCTGGGGCTGGCGGAAGGTGAAGATCAGGCTCAGGATATAGAGCACGATCAGCACCGCCGCTACGCCGAGGCTGAGCGAGTTAAGGGCGGGGTCAGCCACCTCGGTGTTGAAGACCTGAAACTGGCCCAGCTCGATCGAGCGCAGCACCTCGAACATCGTAGGGATGATCAGGCCGATCACGGCCAGGGTCATCATCGAGGCGGCCACACCGGCGGCCTGCCGGTCGAAGCGCTGGATGCCGTGGCGCAGGCCGCCCAGCAGCAGCGACAGGCCGAGGATGAGCAGCAGGTTGCCCAGGATCGAGCCCGTGATCGAGGCCTTGACTAGCTCGATCTTGCCCTGCGAGAGGGCCACGATCGAGATGATCAGCTCGGCCGCGTTGCCCAGGGTCGCGTTGAGCAGGCCGCCGACCTTCGGGCCGGTGTGGATCGCCAGCTCCTCGGTGGCCTCGCCGAGAAAGCCGGCCAGGGGGATGAGCCCCAGGCAGCAGACGACGAAGAGGGCCAGGTCATTCTTGAGCCCGGGGATGAACTCGAGCGCAAACGCGATCGGCACAAAGACGGTCATGTAGCGCAGCCACTTCATGGGAGCCCTCGTAATCTCGCGGCGGGTGCCGTGGCCGCGTCCACGTAGCTACAGACACTGGCTAGGCCTCGTAGTCACCGGGGCCCTTGTAGTCACCGGGGCCCTTAGGCAGCTTGGCCTTCTTGTGGCTGAGGAAATAAGCCAGGGCGGCGATCACCAGGGCGATGGCGGCGCCGGGGTTCAGCAGATCGCGCTGCCCATCCCAGGTGATCACCTGGCCGAGGAAGAGCACGCCAAACACGACGATCACCACGCCGATCAGCTTATCCTTCAGATCGTCGAGGTCGTGGATCTCGAGCCACTTGGGAAGGTCGAGCGTATCGTCGATAAACAGCTCGTAGAGGCCGATGGCGATCACGTACATCACCGTCCCGAGCAGGAACATATCGACATTCTCAATAGACTCTAGCAGCAGGGCCTTGCCGACCTTGCCGTCGAGCTTGCCGGCGAAGATCACCTCGACGATGGCCTGGATGGTGCTGGCGGCGCCGAAGAGGAGGAGGGCGGTGGCAGCGAGGAAGATACAGATGACAGGGATAAAGGCGATGTAGCGGGACGCTGATAGAATGCGCGACATTGTTCATCCTCACAGCAAGGCGAATTGCCCCAAGTGTACGTGCCCTGAGCATCTGTGTCAACAAGGAGGTCCGGGGAGAGCGCTTCTCCCCGGCGAAAACCCTTTACACACTACGCCGCGACGGGCGCGGCGACATCGGCCAGATCCTCGCTCAGGGCCCAGAGGCGGGCCTGGAGGGCCCGGTCGTACGAGACGGGGGAGCTCGGCTGGGCACGGCGGCTGGCGAAGTACTTGCCGGTCACGCCCTCGACATCGGGCGACGTGGCCAGGTAGATCGAGGTCTGGGCGCCCTGCTCGGGCGAGAGCATGAAGGGCTTCGCCATGCCGAAGACGAGACCGAAAAGGCCCGCGCTGTCGGCGCCGAAGTTGGTGCGGACGGCGCCGGGGTGCAGACAGTTGGCCGCGACGCCGCTGCCCTCGAGGCGGCGGACCAGCTCGTAGGTGAAGAGCACATTGGCCAGCTTCGACTCGGCGTAGGCCTGGAAGCCCTCGTAGGGGCTCCCGACACGCGCGTCAAAACCGCCGCGCCCGGCCATATGGGCCCCCGACGAGACGGTGACCACCCGCGCGGGCGCGGCGGCCCTGAGAGCGTCGAGCAGCATGCCGGTCAGCAGGAAGGGCGCCAGATGGTTGACGGCAAAGGTCAGCTCGTAGCCGTCGGCGCTGAGCCTGCGCCCGCCCGCGAAGAGCCCGGCGTTATTGACCAGCACATCGATGCGGCTATGGCGGCCCAGCAGCTCGGCGGCGGCGGCGCGCACGGCGGCGAGCGAGGCAAAGTCGGCGAGGATCAG
>JAAXUL010001123.1 GCA_013336035.1 Chloroflexales bacterium | reverse complement strand
GCGGGAGCGCCTGATGGCGGCTGGAGACGGCCAGAATCAGCGCGAGGCCCTGCGCAAATGCGCAGCGGGGGTAGAGGCGCTGAGCCAGGGCCATAGCGCCGAGGCCGCTGATCTCTTTAAGCAAGGGTTGAGCCAGCAGCCCATCGCAGCGGCTAGCGCGATATTCAATGCAGCCTGGGCCGGCCTCTGGCGCAGCTCATCAGACGAGATAGAGATCAGGCTACAGCTGGCAGCCGCCGTCAACGAGATGACCGGCAATTACAGATTGCCCAACCGGATGGCCCTGGAGGCCTTTAACACGCGCTACCCCGGTTTCCTGGCCGACACTTACCTGCTGCTCGCGCTGATGGGGCACGAGCGAGCGCCGCAACTGGGGCAGGCGGGGGCCCACCTGCGCGAGCTGGAGGAGCGACGCGAGCGCGAGGCAGCGGGGCTCGATGTGAAGCAGCTGCGAGATCTTGAGGAGGCGATCAGCGCCGCGCGCCAGGGCTGGGCAGAGCTACAGCGGGAGATGGTCGAAGACCTGGCATTGCGGCACGACCCCAGGCTGTACACCTCGATGACGATCGACACTGAGCCGGTGACCTCGCTACACCAGGGCAAAGGCTACAGCCCATCGGCCTGGCTCTGGCGGCACGTCATGCAGCTCGACAACGCCCGGAAAGGTCACGAGATCCTGCCGGTCATCGAGACTCTGGTAAGTGAGATCGATGCAACTGAGCGTGACGGCTGGGCCTTGCAGGCCACACGCGAGCGGCTGCTCAAGCGTGTGCGCGAGTTGGCCCAACTAGCGGGGCTGCCCCGGGCCTTCGCGGTTAGATTCAACAGCCTTGCCGAGTTTATCGCCACAGTGGGTAAGCCCGACAGCGTCACCCGCGATAGCCTCACAGCCGCGCTGGAGCAACTCACTGACCAGTTGGCCAGAGAGGCGAAGCAGCTGATCGAACACAGCGAGAGCGTGATGCGCGAGTTCCCCGAGCTGCGTCGGCCTCTCAGCCAGTTCTACTACATGTCTGCCGAGTACGGCTCTAGCTTGCAGGCACTGACCGGCATCGACAAGGTCATACTACAGTGCGCCTTTCCCTACGCGCGCCTGCAGGTCGTTGGCTCCGAGGAGAATCTACCGGCCCTGCGGACCATCGAGCGGGTCTGGCTTGAGCCGGGGGTGAAAGATCTGACGGCCCCGCAGGCAATCTGGGTTAGCTCGAAGGCGATCGATCGCGAGCCAGTGCTACAGGTCGCGGGATTACGGCCTGACGAGGTTCAGCACCTGGCTGATGTGTTCGGCGCCCTTACCGCAAATGAGCTACAGGCGGCATGTACATATCTGCCCCCGGCCTACGCCCTTCCGCTACTGGCGATCCCAGTGCCGCCGCGAGCGCAGTGCTGGCGCAAGGTGATCGACGAGCTAAGGTTCTGGCTTCAGATCACGATGGCCTACCTGGTTGCTCCTCCCGATGGCCGAATCGATGCGGCCTGCCTGGCGGACTATGACCGTGTGATTCCGGTACTGGGGAACAATGTAACCCTGGAGCGCATTCAGGGCGCTTTCGCTGCCCGTCTGTTGGGCCGACAGCAGCTTCCCTTGCACACCATCTAATCCGCAGGTGCTGGCGCAGCTGTCCCGTCAGGCCCCTCCAGGTAAACAGGCATCTGAATCCCTGAGTCGGATTAGTAAGGCGCAGGCTGCCGGCAGGCTTGTAGATGGCTACGCGCCCCTATATACCCGATGCGCGCCCTGAAGCGCCTGTTCCAGATCAGCTTTTACGTCCAGCCAAGCGAAGAGCGGTGGCAAGTACAACAAGAGGTCAAGCGCGCGCTGACCCGCAGGTGCTATACTTACCCTGAGCACTCCGCCCCCTGACGCTGTAAAGGCTTTCCTCCTTGGGAAGACTCTGGTTCTCAGACTTCGCCGTTTCCACCGAAATTATGGAGAGCGCCTCTCTAGAGGTGTAAGCCATATGAGGCCGGTAAGGTGCATATTGTAGGGGGTTTTGCCTTGTGCGTGAAGAATGTGTCGTCCTCGTGGAGCCGGCAGTACTCGCAGCGGCCACCAGGCGTGTTGTCTAATAATTACCGTTTTCAGCATGCTCCTAGAGATGGCGCCTGACCACGCGCCGATTGACAAGCTAATTCGAGGCGGCTATGATACGTCGCGTGGTGAGGGTCCTAACGATCAACTAGCGGCCCGATCTGCGGCAACGGGGTGATTGCGAACGGCGCATGATTCGGCTAGCGGCAACAGGCGACCGGTGAACGCAATGCGTGTCCTGATCACTGGGGGCACCGGTTTTATTGGCCGACGCCTGGGGGCCGCCCTGCTGCGCCGAGGCTACACCGTACAGTTGATGGGCCGTACCTTCGCCCCGGTCTCCGATCTCCTCGCCTCCGGGGCTGTTGCCGTCCCCGCCGACCTGCGCGACGCCAATGCCGTCGCCGCCGCCTGCGCCGGCGTCGATGCTGTCTGTCACGCGGGCGCCTATTCCGCCCCCTGGGGCCGTCGCGCCGACCTTTTCGCCGTCAACGTCGAGGGGACGGCCCACGTGATCGCGGGCTGCCGCCGCCACGCCGTGCGCCGCCTGGTCGCGATCTCATCGCCCGCGGTCGTCTTCGCCGGGCGCGATCTTGTCGCCGCCACCGAGGACGCCCCCTATCCGCGGCGCTTCAGCTCCACCTACGCCCTGACCAAGAAGCTCGCCGAGGATGTTGTGCGCGCCGCGCCCGATGTGCCCGCCGTCATCCTGCGGCCGAAGGCCGGCCCATCCGGGCATGGCCAAATGTCCCTGTTCTCTGAAACGGGCAGGACGCTCACACTGGACGTTCGGCGCTATGGTGGGAATGCCGCAACGGGCAGCGCCTCGGTGCTGGCCTCCGGACCCAAGGAACTGCGGCTCGAACCTCAGGATCAGGAACAGA
>JAAXUL010001122.1 GCA_013336035.1 Chloroflexales bacterium | reverse complement strand
ACGACGCTCTTCCGATCTCTTATGCTCTGCGCCGCCCTCGGCGCCCTGCGCTACACGGCAACTATCCCCAGCCTCGGCCCCGGCAGCGTCGACGCTCTCATCGGCCGGGGCGAGCTGACCCTGGTCGGCGCCGTCGCGGCCGACCCGCGGCGCAGCGAGGACGGCCAGCGCGTCGTGGTGCAGATCGAGGTCGCCCGCGAGGGTGGCGTCGAGACGCCGGTCGAGGGCCTGGCCCTGGTCGTCCTGCCGCCCTACCCGGCCTACAACTACGGCGAGCGGCTGCTCGTGGTGGGCGAGCTGAAGCGCCCGCGCGCCGCCGAGCGCCCGGGCGACTTCGACTACCGGGCCTACCTGGCCCACCGCGGCATTTTCGCCATTATGCAAGAGCCAAAGCAGGCGCGGCGGCTGCCCGGCGCCGTGGGCCTCGCGCCCCTGGCCGCCCTGCTGGGCTTCCGGCAGCACTGCCGGTCGGTGCTGCTGCACACGCTGCCCGAGCCCCAGGCCGCCCTCGCCGTCGGCATTCTGGTCGGGCTCCAGTCGAGCATCCCCGCCGAGGTCTACGGGGCCTTCTCGGCCACCGGCACCAGCCACATCCTTGTCGTGTCGGGCTGGAACTTCACGATTGTCGCCGGGGTGCTGTCCGGGCTCGCGACGCGGCTGCGCCTGGGCCGGGGGGCGACCCTGGGGCTGGCTCTGTCCATTATGTGGATCTACGCCCTCTTCACGGGCGCCTCGGCGGCGGTGCTGCGGGCGGCCGCCATGGCCAGCATCGCCGCCGTGGGCCGCGCCGCCGAGCGCCAGAGTGAGCCGTGGCGGCTGCTGCTCGGCGGGTGCTGGCTGATCAGCCTGGCCGACCCCCACACGCTCTGGGATCTGGGCTTTCAGCTCTCGGCCCTGGCCACGGCTAGCCTGTTCGCCTTCGCGCGGCCGGTCGAGGGGTGGATGGCCCGCCGGCGCCCCTTCTGCTGGCCCGCCATGGCCCCGCTCACCGAGGCGCTCACGGCCACCCTGGCCGCCCAGGTCCTCACCCTGCCGCTGATCCTCTACCAGTTCGGCAACCTGAGCATCGTGGCGCCCCTGGCCAATGTGCTGCTGGTGCCGGTGGTGCCCTACGCGATGCTCTTCGGCACCCTGGCCCTGGTCGGCGGGCTGGCCTGGCTGCCTCTGGGCCAGTGGCTCGGCCCGCTGGCCTGGCTGCCCCTGGCCTGGCTCAGCGAGGGCGCGCGCGTGCTCGCGGCGCCGCGCTGGGCGGCGGCCCAGGTGCCGGTGTTCCCGCTGTGGGTGCTGCTAGGGTTCTACGCGGCGGTGGCGGCGCTGTGGTGGCGCGGGCAGGCGCAGCGCCAGCAGGGCTCTGGCCCTGCTGGGCCAGCATAGTCTGCCTCGAACGCCCCATGCTATACTCTCTCTGCGCGCTGATCGCGCCACCCGGAGGGTACAGCTATGCGCCGTGCGCCTGCCGCCCGCCCCCTTGTCGCTCTGCTGCTTGCCGCCGCCCTTGTCGCGTGCGGGTCGCCCGCACCAGAGGCCGGCCCCACCTCCACGCCCGCGATTGTCGCCACCCTGGTCGAGGCCAGCGCCACGCCCAGCGCTGGCGCCACCTCTAGCGCCGAGACGGTGGCGGCCACGGGCGCGACGCAGGGCAGCACGGCCTTCGCCACCGCGCGGGCGAGCCCCGCAACCCGGACACCGGTCGTGGGCATGCCCGAGGTCCTGCCCGCCCCGATCTATCTTCGAGACAGCGGGCAGGTGCTCCGCCTCGAGCGCGACGCGGCAAACTACCGCCAGATCAGCTTCGAGCAGCTGCCCGTGGTCGAGCTGGCGGTGCCCGCCGAGGCAGGCGGGATCTTCTACCTCACCGGCGACCCATCGAGTGACGAGCGCACCCTGGTCTCGCTCAGCGGCGCGGGCCGCCGCGATCTGCTCTACGGCAAGCTCTCGTCCCTCGCGGTCAGCCCCGACGGCCGGCAGATCTTCGTCCGCATCGACGACCCCGAGCCCGGGCTGATCATCGGCCAGGACGAGGCGCCCGCCGGCGTCTGGGCCACAGGGCCCGAGGGCGGGCGCCCGGGGCTGGTCATCGCCGACGCGCCCGCCGACGGCGTCTACGACGACGCGGCCCCGGCATGGCGGTACATCCCGAGCGGCGGGTCGCCCGCCGGCGCCAGCGTGGCCATCTTCGCCGTCGCCGAAGATGGCCAGGCCATCCCGGTTGGCGAGCTGGTGCTCATCGGCGCCGAGGGCGAGCCGGTCCGCGGCCCGACCTGCTGTGAGGAGCCGGCCTGGAGCGCCGACGGCACGGCTCTTTACACGGCGGGCGGCGGCCCCGGCCCCGATGTGCGCTATGGCCTCTATAAGAGCGACGCCGCCACCGGCGCAGGGACGCCCGTGATCGAGGCCGTGCCCGACAGGCCCGTCCCTCTGGTCACGGCGCCGCGCCAGCTAGCCGACGGGCAGCTCTACGCCTTCGTCGAGCTCGCGCCCGCCCAGAACTTTGGCTGGGAGTATCCATTTCGCCCGGCGCTCGCGCGGGTGGGCGAGGACGGCACGGTGACCCAGCTGGCGCCGCCCGTGCTCGCGCCTTACGAGGTGCTGTGGAGCGCCGACGGCGACGGCGCCTTGCTCGTCGCGCCCGCGCCCGATGGCCAGAGCGACAACCAGCTCTACTGGCAGCCGGCCGATGGGCGGGCCGCGACGCGTATTCCCTTTGCTGGCGGCGACCTGGCCTGGGTTCCGGCGAGCGGCAGCCTGGCTCATAGCCCGCGTGTCGGGCAACGACTCGCGGGCAGATAGGTTGGCGCGGCTTCGTTGCCAAGATGAAGACCGTTCCGTGGAGGTAGCCATCGGCACTACGTAGACCGTCACTGGGTCTGCTGTGGCACTGGGCACAGCTCGGGTTTCTCCGCACGCGCTGGCTACC
>JAAXUL010001121.1 GCA_013336035.1 Chloroflexales bacterium | reverse complement strand
GCAGTGTGTTTATTTCGGGTCAGCGCCCGCAGAGACAAATAGGAGCGCGAGAAGTATGGGTATGCGAGGTCCTCGGATGGGCGGTGGTGGTGGTGGTGGCCGCATGCGCGGTCGCCGCCGCGAGTGCGAGTTCACCAAGCTCGGCATCCTGCCCGACTACAAGGACATTAAGCGGCTGCAGAAGTATATCACGGCCCAGGGCAAGATACTGCCCCGCCGCCGCACCGGCGTGACGGCCAAGATGCAGCGCCGCCTGTCGATCGCCATCAAGCGGGCCCGCCACCTGGCCCTGCTGCCCGCCGCCCCGCAGCACACCCGGGGGTAAGCGCTCGTCCGAGCACCGCCCGCGGAACACAGGGCTTTCGCGGGGCGAGCCACGCCCGCCCCGCCCCCTCTGCTATGTCAGTCAACGAGGCACCCTCGCGGCCTGCCCGCGTCAACCCCGAGGCGTGGGCAAACGCCGTGCGGGCCGCCTGGCATGCCGGCGGCCTGCGCGCTACCGAGCCGCGCCTGCGCGTCCTCAAGACGATCACGCGCTACGCCGCCCCCTTCACTGCCGAGCAGCTCTACACCGATCTGCTGGCCGCCGCCGGCGAGCGCCCCGGCCGGGCCACGGTCTACCGCACCCTCGAGCAGCTCCACGGCGCCGGCTGGCTCGCCCGCATCCACACCCAGGGCGGCGAGGCCGGCTACGCCCCGAGCTTCCCCGGCCACCTCCACCACCTCGTCTGCACGAGCTGCGGCATTGTCATCGCCTTCGAGGGCTGCGCCCTCGACGAGCTCCTCGAGCGCCTCGCCGCCCAGACCAGCTTCGCCATCGAGGGCCACCTCCTGCAGCTCTACGGCCGCTGCGCCGCCTGCCGCAAGCGGTAGCGCGCCCGGCCCAGCCGAAGAACAAAGGACGAAGACCGCATTGACTGCGGCCTTCGTCCTTTGTCGTTGCTCAGCGCCGCGCAGCTAGATCACCACGCCCAGCCCGGCGAGCCTGTCGCGCAGGCCGCTCTCAGCGTTCAGCAGGCGGGCCCGCTCAAGCAGGTAGGCCAGGTCGAGCTGCTGGCGCCTGACCACGCCCGCCGCGTCCTCGTCGTCGTGCTTACCCTCGGCGGCGCCCCGGCCCAGCAGCAGCTTGTGGGCCACCACATCCTCGGGCGCCACCACGCCCACGACAGCCCCGAGCAGCGGCATCCGCCGCAGGTGGGCCTGCATCGGCGCGTCAAGCAGCAGAGGGTGGGCGCGGCCCTCCCGGCGCAGGGTCAGATCGTCGAAGAGCTTGATGCCCCGCCAGAGGATGCGCTGCCCGTCGAACTGCACCGCCTTGCCGCTGCCCTGGAGCAGCTGCACCACGGCGCTCAGCTGACCCTTCGGCACCAGCAGGTCCACATCCTGGAGGGGGCGACGGTTCCCGTAGAGGTGGGCGGCGGCCCCGGCAAAAACACCCCAGGGCAACGCGGAGCCGTCGAGAAGGCGCTGCACAACGGCGAGGTTCCCGGCGATGAGGGACATATGAAGCTCCGGGGCAGAAGCGGCTGGGAAGTACGGAGACTGCTAGCCCGCCCTGTCCTGGCGGGCGCAGCAAGCATAGCATGCCGACATTACCGCGCGCGGGCCAGCCACTCGGAGCGCGTAAGGTCCATCTCGTAGAACTCGACGAGGGCCTCGTGACGATTGCGCTTGAAAAAGGGCGCCACATCGAGGTAGCGCGGGTCGTCGATCAGGCGCAGAGACGGGTCGCTGCCGGCGCTGCGCCACTCGCTCTCGAGGTAGCGAAATCCCAGGCGCTCGTAGCAGCGCACGGCCCGCCGGTTGAAGGCCGCCACATCGAGCACCATACGCTCGAAGCCCAGCGGCCCAAAGTAGTGGTCAAGGAAGAGGACCAGCGCCTCGGTGCCGAGCCCCTGGCTCACATAGGGCTGAGACAGCGAGATGCCAAGGCGAGCGCTGGCCTGCACAGTGTCCACCTCGCGCAGAGAGATGCGCCCGATCAGCCGCCGGTACGAGTCCTCTACCGCCCACGCGTAGCGCTGCCCGCTCCAGCTCCGGCCCGCGAGATCCTCGTACGTGATCTGACGAGGGATATTCCAGAGCGAGCTGAAGGGCTCGGTGTAGCGTGGCCACAGCTCCTGCGCCAGCGTATCACCGCGATGCCAGGGGCGAAGCGTCACCCGCTTGCCATGGATGACGCGGGCGCTCGCGTCCTCGTTCATCGGCACCTCACTGCTTAGGCATCAGATAGTTCATCGACATCCAGCCCTCGAGCTGCCGACCATCTACCTCGACCCGGACCCTCAGCCAGGGGATGTTGCCCTCGACGCGCGGGCCCTCGAGCTTGTGCACCGGCGTGCCATTGGGCACCACCTCGATCACATTCGAGGCGTCGCTGGCGTCGGGCTCGCGCCTAATATTCAGCCCCTCGGCGATATTGACGATGAAGATCTCCTCGTCGCCGCCGAAGAGCCCGCCGATCCAGCCCAGGGGGCCGCCGCTGTCGCCGCCTGGCAGCTCGGGCAGCCCGGGCACACCGGGCCGGGGCAGGCCAGCGATCCCGCCGGCCACGGTGTTGACGGCCAGGTAGCTCGCGAGCGCGACGATGATCACCAGGCCCACCATGACCAGCGAGCCCATCAGGTTGCGGGTCAGGTTGCGCCTGCGCAGCGCGCTCCGGTCCATTTCCTCCGGAGTCGTGCCCGGGCTCTCCAGGAAATTCAGGAATTCGTGGAGGGCCGCAACGGCCGTATGGAACTTGAACCGCTTCAGCCGTAGCGTGATGTCGTGGATCAGGCGATGCTGCTGCCACCGTCGGTGCAGGAGCTCGTGCCGGCGGGGCATTTGGCCCACTTCATTCGCGATCTCGTGCGCGATGAACTCGACCTGTCGGCGATCCTTGACACCTACGCCGAAGAGCGCGGCTACCCGCCGTA
>JAAXUL010001120.1 GCA_013336035.1 Chloroflexales bacterium | reverse complement strand
GGCCACGGCCAGGGCGAAGGGCGCGGCGGCGGCGGCCGAGGCCCGGCGCTGGGGGTGGGACGCGGCGGCGGCGCGGATTGTCGCGCGGCTGGAGAGCGCCCGCTGAGCTGGTGCGACCTCACCCCCGCCTCGCTGCGCTCGGCCCCCCCTCCGCTGCGAAGAGGGGGGGTGGAGAGTGGTGAGGTCAACGGCTATGTGTCAAGGAACTCGCGCAGCAGGCGGTGGTAGACATCGGGGCGCTCGATCATAGGCAGGTGGCCGCAGCGCTCGATCCAGGCGAGGCGGCTGTCCGGGACGAGGCGAGCGACCTCGGGGGTGCCTGGCGGCGGCATGATATTGTCGTTGCGGGCGCCGATCACCAGGGTTGGGCAGCGCAGCGAGGCCAGCGAGATGTTAATGGCGGGGTCGCCGGCGCCGGCGGCCGTCTCGAGGGCGGTGCGCTGGTCCATCCTAAGGAAGTCGGCGACGGCCTCTTGCAACAGCTCGTTGCTGGCGGGCGTGCGGTAGAAGAAGCGCGAGCCGACGGCGCGGTAGAGCGGGCGCACGCGGGCCATCCACGGGCGGCGCAGGGCCATCCAGAGGGCCAGAATGTTATGCACCTGCGAGACAAGGCGGCGCTCGCGCTCGCTGCGGTATGTGCTTATGCAGGTGAGCACGAGGCGGCGCACGCGGCCCGGGTTACGGACGGCGACATAGGTAGCGACGCTGGCGGTGAACGAATGGCCGTTGAGGTCGAACACCTCGAGGCCCATGGCGTCGGCGAAGGCGACCACCAGCTCGGCCATACGATCAGGGGTGGCCTCGCCCCTGAGCGGGGGCGACTGGCCGAATCCCGGCAGGTCGGGGGCGAGGACGAGACGGTCGCCGCCAAGATCGGCGAGCGTGGGGCTCCAGTAGGCCGACGAGCCGCCCCAGCCGTGGAGCAGCAGCAGCGGCGGGCGCTGGCCGCCGGGCGAGCCAGCCTGCCGGTAGAAGATCGGGACATCCCAGAGCGTCAGCGAACCGTGGAGCTCACCGGATCGGACTTGTGGTGTAAGCGTATTCATAGCGTTGTGAGCATACTTGTAGCGTCGGGCCTATTATAGCACCCACCGGGCGCGCCACGTGCCGCGGCCACTTGACGCCAGAGATGAGACGCCTACAATGACGTGGGCTCAGCCCATCTGCCAAACCAGAAACGAGGCCCTCTGTGTCCTTCGACTTTGACCAGGTTGTGACGCGCCGGGGCACCGGCAGCGCCAAGTGGGAGCTGTACCCCGAGGATGTTCTGCCGATGTGGGTGGCCGATATGGACTTCGCCTCGCCCGAGCCGGTGGTGCGAGCGCTGCACGAGCGCGCAGCCCACGGCTTCTTCGGCTACACCTTCCACTCGCCGCGCCTGCCCGAGGTGGTGTGCGAGCGGATGGAGCGGCTCTACGGCTGGCAGATCACCCCCGAGCAGATCGTCTTCCTGCCCAGCCTGGTCTCCGGCATCAACGTCGTCTGCCGCGCCATCGGCGAGCCGGGCGACAGCGTCCTCACGCTCACGCCGGCCTACCCGCCCTTCCTGAGCGCGCCGGGCCTTCAGCAGCGGGTGTGCGACAAGGCCGAGCTGGCCTGCGCCGGGCAGGGGCCGACCATCGGCTACAGTGTCGACTGGGGGGCGCTCGAGGGCGCCTTTCATGAGCGCACGCGCCTCTTCCTGCTCTCGAGCCCGCACAACCCGGTCGGGGTGGCCTACGATCCGGCGACCCTGCGGCGCATGGCCGAGCTGTGCCTGCGCCACGACGCCGTGATCTGCTCGGACGAGATCCACTGCGACCTGCTGCTGGGCGAGACGCGCCACACGCCTATGGCGGCCCTGGCGCCCGAGATCGCCGAGCGCACGATCACGCTGATGTCGCCCAGCAAGACCTTCAACGTGCCGGGGCTCGGCTGCGGGCTGGCCATCGTCAGCAACCCCGAGCTGCGCAAGGCCCTCGAGCGGGCGATGGCCGGCATCGTGCCCCACGTGAACGCGATGGGCCTGGTCGCGGCCCAGGCCGCCTTCGAGGAGGGTGACGCGTGGCTGACGGAGCTGCGGGCCTACCTGACGGCCAACCGCGACTTCTATGTGCGCTACGTGGCCGAGCATCTGCCGGGGCTGCGCACAACAGTGCCCGCGGCGACCTACCTGGGGTGGCTCGACTGCCGCGAGGCGGGCATCGAGGGCAGCCCGTACAAGTTCTTCCTCGAGCGGGCGAAGGTGGCCCTCTCGGACGGCGCGACCTTTGGGCCGGGGGGCGCGGGCTTTGTGCGCCTCAACTTCGGCTGCCCGCGCGCGCTGCTGCGCGAGGGCCTCGAGCGGATGCGCGCCGCGCTCGAGCAGGCGACCAGGTGAGTTGCAAAGGCGTGGCGGGTATGGTATCATCGTGCGGTGTGAAGGCGGGTAGCTCAATTGGCAGAGCAGCGGCCTCCAAATCCGCAGGTTGCAGGTTCGATTCCTGTCCCGCCTGCCACCTTTGGCACAACGGTTCGGACATAGCGCGGCACAGGCGTTTCCACGAAAGCGGATACGCCTGTTAATTTAGGGGGCGTGACGGAGCCCGGCTGAACGTGGCGGTCTTGAAAACCGCAAGGCTGCAAAGCCTCGTGGGTTCGAATCCCACCGCCCCCTCCACAGCATCCTGGCTATGCGAAGAGTTGGCAAGATCGCGCGGATATGGTACAATTCCGCCTGTCAGTCGCACGGGGAGGTCGCATAGTGGCCTAGTGCGGCGGTTTGCTAAACCGCTATAGGAGCAATCCTATCGGGGGTTCGAATCCCCCCCTCCCCGCCACTGTGAAAAGGAAAACTGCCCAGAGGACAAGCTCCTCCGGGCTTTTTCTTTGTCCAGAGACAACCACTCCAGCCGAGAGGCCGTGCGCCCGGGCAGCTCAGTAGGCCGGAAGGCGCCGAC
>JAAXUL010001119.1 GCA_013336035.1 Chloroflexales bacterium | reverse complement strand
ACTGTGATGATGATGCCCCGCGCGTGGTCACCACTATTCGCACCACGGAGGGCACGCTGCCCGATGATACGATCACGGCGGCCATTCACGCTGATCTGGCGGCCAAACAGCTCTTACCTGCGGAGCATCTGGTTGATGCCGGCTATACGAGTGCCAAGCTGCTGGTTGATAGCCAGAGTACGCATCAACTCGATCTAGTGGGGCCCGTGGCGGCAGACCCAAGCTGGCAAGCCCGCACCGAGGGCGCCTACCCAGTGGCAAGCTTCCAGATTGACTGGGACGCGCAGGTTGTCACCTGCCCTCAGGGCAAGACAAGTTGCTACTGGCGGCCACAGACTGGGCCGAACGGGCGGGAGGAAATCCAGATACGCTTTGCAGCCAGGGACTGTCGCGCTTGTGTCGAACGACCTCAGTGCACCAAAGCCCAAGACACGCCGCGCAGCATGACGATTCTAGCCCAGGAACCCTTTCTCGCCCTGCAATCCGCGCGGCAGCGCCAGACCACGCCAGAGTTCAAGGCGGTGTATGCGCTGCGAGCGGGTTGTGAAAGCACGATCTCGCAAGGGGTCCGGGCCTTCGACCTCCGCCGCTCACGCTATCGGGGGTTGGCGAAAACCGCGCTTCAGCAACTCCTGATTGGGATGGCGATGACCCTCGTCCGGGTCGTCACCTGGCTTGATGATCCGAAACCAACGCCTGCCCGCCAGGGACGTTTTGCCTCGCTGGCTCCCGCAGGATAGGGTTCGCCAGCAGAGTCAAATTTGGGTAACAGACCTCGATCTCACCTCTATTATGTTTTCTGCTCCTACAGCCCATACTGGCCTATCAACGAGAACACAACGCCGCCGCGCTGCTCAGTGAGCAACGCGGCGGCGGTATGTGATTCAGCTTACTTGTTGGCGTTTTTGCGCGCCTTGCCCTTCAGCTCATCTACCTCACCCTCGGCCTTCTGCTGCTCGTTGCCAGTGACATGCCCGACCACGCCTTTGACCTTGCCGGCAATCTCCTCGCCGGTGCCTTTGGCCCGCTCGGCCGCCTTTGCCGCATCCTGGCGCGCCTGGCCTTCGGCCTGATCAGCCTCGCCTTCCACCTGCAGCTGAGGGTCATCGACGAGGTTGCCGATACCAGACTTCACCTTGCCTTTGAGCTCCTCAGCCTTGCCCTTCGCGCGCTCATCTTTGTTGCTCATCGCAGTATCCTTTCGTCGTGTGCGTCAGAGTGAGCCAGCAGAGCCGGCGCAATTCGCTTTGCTGGAGGAAAGGCCGTACATGATCGCTTCCAATACGCTATGCATGCCTGAACTCGATCATGTCGGCAGATCCTTTCCGTAGCTGGTTCAAAGCAAAGCTTGTGCCAACACACAGGGCGATGAATGGCTGCTCGCTCCCTGGTGCCTGGGAGCGCAAACGTCAAGTACGCAGTCTCTTAACGGCGGCAAGGTGGCTTTACGTCGTGGAGAGGCCCAGACGGCCCGCCGCCGAGTTGCTGCAGCACCTGTGGCGGGGGCAGGCTCCAGAATGTGTCGAGGGGTGGAGGCGGTTTCGGGTCAATCATAGG
This sequence comes from Chloroflexales bacterium, assembly GCA_013336035.1. GTDB lineage: Bacteria > Chloroflexota > Chloroflexia > Chloroflexales > Chloroflexaceae > CAIWXH01. Next base: position 1,365 of record JAAXUL010001119.1, on the reverse strand, counting down.
GGTGCTGACCGTGACTGCCGGGTCGGGCGACCGGCATAGGCACAATCACGCGCGCATTGAACCAGGTAGCAAGGCCAGCAGCCGAGAGAGCCGCTCAGATAAAGGGGTCGGCGTCGCCCGCATACAGCTGATCCAAAATCCGCCGTTCGCGCTCGGCGATGGTGCCTACAAAGGCCATCACGTCGCGCAGCTGCTTGAAGGCGGCGTAGCCCCGCTTAAGCCCATCGTATAGTTCGCCCCATCCTGCCTGCTTGGCCGGGAGCTGCGCGAGCTTCATGGCCAGGCCGACGACGGGCCGGTGCGACCCCGCGCCCACCCGCGCCAGCACCGTCGTGATGAGATCAATTTGGCAAACCCGCGCGTCGTAGTTGGCGCAGAGGCGGTAGCCTTCGGCGTACTGTGCTGTGGTGATCACGCTCGTCACCCCCAACTGGCGCACCAGCACCTCGCACAGGTCGTGGTCCAACGCTGTCGTCAGGCGATTCAGCGTGATGATCTCGGTGAGCACATGCAGCGTCTGCGCGGGCAGCACCTGCCCCAGAAACGAATGAATCCGCTCAATGTCATGATCACGCTGGCTGAAATCGCGCGCGGCATAGAGGTCGCTCAGGAAAAAGCGCAGCGCAGGGCGGGACGCTGGCTCGTCAAGCAGATCGGCGTAGGTCTGCGCCAGGCGCTGGGCTTGCCACGCCCGCAGCAGGGCGAGCTGAGGGTCGAGACCCCCCTCGGCCACGGGCTGGTGCTGCAAGGCATCGTTATGCCGCAGCTCGTGGAGCAGACGGACTGTGTCTGGAGGTTTGTGCTGGTTGCTCATACGTCCTGTGGCGTCCTGCGCCACGCAGGTAGGACACCATGCGATCGCGGCCGCGGTGCTCCTTCCTCCGGTAGCACCGCGGCCTCGGACACTTATGCCTACTGATTCGCCTTCTGGCGGCCTTTGCCCTTCAGCTCTTTCACCTTCCCTTCGGCCTGCATCTGCTCGTTGCCGATCAGATCGCCGACGGCGCCTGTGATCTTGCCACCGATCTCCTCGCCCATGCCTTTGACCTGCTCCTCCGCCTTCGCGACATCCTGGCGGGCCTGGCCCGTGACCTTCTCGACGTGCCCTTCGGCCTGCATCTGCTCGTTGCCGATCAGATCGCCGACGCCTTCCTTCACCGCCCCTTTGATCTCCTCCACCTTGCCCTTCGCACGCTCCGTTCCGTTGCCCATGATCGTGTCCTTGCGGGGTCACCTTATTATGATATTGTTGGCGAATCAGGCCATCGCTGGCGCCAGGCGGACAAAGAGCGACGGGCGCGCCTGTGACGGTGCGGTCTCGGCGAAGGCTGCGATCATGCGCTTACAGTTGATCGCCATCGCGGG
>JAAXUL010000014.1 GCA_013336035.1 Chloroflexales bacterium | reverse complement strand
CAGCCCCGACACCCCCGACCTCAGCAGCATCGATGAGGCCGACTACCTCACCCCCTACTCGGCCCCCGAGCAGCGTCTCACCAGGGGCGAGGCCGGCGCCTCCCTCGATGTCTACAGCCTTGGCGCTGTCGTCTACCATATGCTCTCCGGCGAGGTCCCGCCCGCCCCCGGCGCCGAGCTCCCCAGCCTCGCCAGCCGCGACCCTCACCTCGTCGCCGCCGACCGCGTTGTACGCCGCATGGTCGCCCCCAACCCCGGGGCGCGCTTCCCGACCGCCGGTGCCGCCGCCGCCGCCCTCCGCCAGGCTCTTCGTGGGCAGATTGACCAGGCCACTGTCGATATGGAGGAGTCCCGCTGGGAGGCTAGCGCCGAGTGGCTTGAGAACCCCGTCGAGACTGCCCTCGGCCCCACCTTCGACGAGGGCTTTAAAGACTTTATCAACCGCGCCCGCAAGCGCGCCGACGACCTCCACCGCCGCGATGTTATCCGCCGCACCCTCAACCGCTGGAGCCGCGATGGCTTCTTCCGCCGCCGCGCGCTCGGTCAGCTGATCACCCCCGAGCAGATCGTCAGCTACAACGTCTACTTCTTCGAGCTGCGCACCCTCTACGAGAGCCGCGGCCCCGCCGAGGCCCGCACCCGCCCCCATAAGCCCGACGACCGCAACGCTAACCACCCCCCCCCTGATGTCTGGAGCGTCGCTGTTCCTGAGGCTGATGCCTTCGAGCCCGTGGCTCCCCGCGAGGTGCCTGTCCCCAACTCGACTCAGATTATCTCCTGCCCCGAGTGCGCTGGCGCCACCGTTGTGCTCTGCAAGGAGTGCAAGGGCACCGGCACTGTCGAGAAGGTCCGCAAAGTCTCCGCCCCCGACAACAGCACCGTCAACGAGACCCTCACTTCGTCCTGCACCGCCTGCCGCGGCTATGGCAAGCAGCAGTGCCCGAAGTGCCAGGGCTCTGGCAACCTTGTCGAAGAGCAGGTCTTCACCTGGTCCCGCCGCGCCCGGCTCTTCGAGAACTCCGATGATATCGACGACCTGCCCCAGCTCGCCCTGAAGCGCCGCCTCGAGCCCGTCTTCAGCGGCGAGATTAACCTCTACGAGGGCCGCTGGCATAGCGTCGCCCCCCTCGCCGAGCTGCTCCGCGCCGCTATTGTGGAGGCCGGCGAAGGCACCCGCCTGACCGCCGCCAAGCTCAAGATCCAGGGCGCTACGCTCACCGAGATGGATTTCCTCCTCGACGAGAAGCCCCAGCGCCTCTACCTTGTCGGTTTCGACAACGAGCTGATCGGCGACTGGTCCCTCCTCAACCCCGAGCGCCTCCTCGTCGCCGCCCTCGTCGCCGCCCTCACTCTCATCGCTCTCATCGCCATCCTGCTCTTCGCCCTCTGACCCCGCTTGTATTAGCCTCCTATCAGCCCCGGATCACCCCTCGATCATGCTGCCGTAACCCGCCCGTCGAGAGATATAGGGCCGCGCCCCGTTCGCATGGATAGTACACACGGTCACGTAGCTATCCCGAACGAGGTGCATTATGACGAGCCGTTTCCGACTCTCTCGCTGCTGGGTGCTGCTGCCCGCTGCGGCGATCATCTTCTTCCTCACCGCGTGCGGCGTAGCCGAGCCTGTCGCCATCTCTGCTATGGCCCCTACGGCCCAGATCCTCGCCTCGCCCGCGCCCGAGGGCCCCTTGAATGTCGTCGCCCCCGCCAGCTTCCCGGGCACGCCCGGGGACGCTGATGGCGGGCAGACCCAGGCTGCGCTCGCCTCGCCTGCGACCGCTCCTGGCGACTCGGGCGCCCCGTCCACAGCCAGTTCTGCGGGCACGCCCACGGCGCTCAGCCAGCTCCCGGCTGAGGCGTGGGGCAGCACGGGCCGCCAGAGCGGCGCCTCGGCGCAGCTGCCCGTGACACCTGGCGCCTCAACCGGGCAGCCCGACGAGATCATTGTCGCGCTGCCCACATCCGCCGGGCCGCCTGCCGCGAGCACCGCTGCGGCCGTCCAGCCAACCTCGCAGCCCACGGCGGCGAAGGCTCTGCCCCCGATCCCTGCCCCCCGCGATGGCCCTGGCGGCCTGCCCTACCCGCTCACCCTCACGAAGCTCAACTTCGGCGTTGTCGGCCACCTCTACTACACCGACCGCCAGACTGCCCTGGCCAAGGCCCGCGAGGCCGGCATCACCTGGTTCCGCCAGCAGATCCACTGGCGCGATATCGAGGACCGCAGCGGTGCCTACCTCTGGGGCGATCTCGACAGCATCGTGGCTGATGTCAACGCCGCCGGCATGCTCCTGATGATCAATGTCACCCGCTCGCCGAGCTGGTACACCGCCAATGGCTCCGATGGGCTGCCCCAGGATCCGGCCACCCTTGCCCGCTTCACCGGCGCCCTCGCCGAGCGCTACCGCGGCCGCGTCCACGCGATCCTGATCTGGAACGAGCAGAACCTGGCCTACGAGAACGGCGGCAGCATCGGCCCCGACGACCCTGGCCATTTTGTCGAGATTATGGCTGCCTCGTATAACGCCATCAAGGCCGCCGACCCGGGGATGATCGTCGTCGCTGGCGCGCCTGCCTCTACCGCTACCAATGACCCGGGCACCGCGATGGATACGATCTCTTATCTGCGGGCGATGTATAGCTACAACGGCGGTATGTTCCGCGACTACTTCGATGTCCAGGCCCTACACCCCGGCGGCTCGGCCAACCCGCCCGAGACCCTCTACCCCGAGCGCCCGAGCAGCGCTCAGGGCTGGACCGAGGACCCTTCCTTCTACTTCCGCCACGTCGAGAACCAGCGCAAGGTGATGGAGGAGGCCGGCATGGGCGACCACCAGGTCTGGATCACTGAGTATGGCTGGGCCACCGCCAACAGCACTCCCGGCTACGAGTTCGGCAATCAGATCAGCTTCGAGACCCAGCGCGACTACCTCGTTGGCGCTATCTGGTACACCTTCGATAACTATCCCTGGGTCAGCAACATGTTCCTCTGGAACCTGAACTTCACGGTGCTCCAGCGCGAGGCCGGCCGTGACCCTATGAACGAGCAGGGCAGCTTCAGCATCGTCAACGCCGACTGGTCGCCCCGCCCCGCCTTCTTAGGCATCCAGCAGGCTATCGCGGATGTCCGAAGCCTCCAGCCTTAGTAGACAAAAGGAACAATCCGCCACGTACCCCGCCGGTAGGCGGGGTACTCTGTGTATCGGGCCGCCAGCAGCCGTTCTTCATAGTTCAGCTTCACCACAAGGTCGACCAGTAATGCTAGCCAGAGCAGCCAGCGCAATAGACTTGGTGCGCCCATCACCAGGCCTGCGCCAATGAGTAGCAGGGCGCTGTACATTGGGTGGCGGATCACCCTGTACGGCCCCCGTGTCACCAGCCGTGCCCCCTCGCGTACCTCTGGTAGCACCGACACCTCGGGGATGCGCATCGCCAGCACCGCCCACACGCCCAGCAGCGCCCCCAGCAGGGTCAGCAGCCCCCACGCTGGCGACGGCGGGATGATCGGCCCGCTCAGGGCGATCACGATCAGGCACGCGAACTGCACCCCCACCAGCACATACGATAGTCGGCTCCCGCGCATTAGCTTAGCTCCTCGCCGACCTCTTCCGCTGCCTTCGCCCCTCTGCCGAGCAGCTCCCACCCTTGGAAGAGCAGGCTAATCTGGGCGAGGCCCAGCCAGATCAGCAGCACCGTTAGCCCAAGCCGCACCATAGTGATCCAGCCCGGGGCCGCCGCGCGCACTGCCGCCACCTCGCCGCGCAGATCGCCCACCACTACCTCATACTGCTCCACCACGACTGCCGCCTCGCTCACACTCTGGGCGATCGCGGCGATCCCCGCCGACACCTCACCCACATTTGTCGCGATTGTGCCGATATTGTCGCTGGCCTTGCCCAGCCCCGCCGACACCTCCTCTAAAGAGGTGGGCAGCTCTGTCAGGCTGTCCGCGACCTGCCCGATGGCCACGTTCAGCGGCACCTCTGGGCTATAGCGCGACCCGACGAACGGGATCGAGCCCAGCACTCCGTCGATGATCTGTGCTGTCTCCTGGGCCGAGGTGAGGGCCTGGTGCGTCGAGGCGATCGTTTCTGGCAGGCCCTCGCCTGTCAGATCCTGCAGCGCGCCGATCATCGGCTGGGTCTCCGTGATCGTTATCGTGGCGTTGTTCAGGGTGGCGCTGAGCGCGGCGAGGGTGCTATGGGTGTCGGCCAGCGCTCTGTCGGCGACCGTCAGCCCATCGCTTGTAGCGGCCAGGGCTTTGTCGAACGTGTCGAGCTCGCGTATCAGGGCCCCTTCGGCCGTCGCGCCGGCGATCATCACAAAGGTCATGCTGGCCAGGCTCAGCAGCAGGCCGAGGATGCCGGTGCCGATCAGAGTCACTCCGATCCAGCGGGCGAGGGCCGGCGATGTAAGGGTGTTCCTGGGGCGCATAGGGTGCCTCGCTCGTACAACTAAATCCTTGTTGCCGGCTACGGTCTGGCGCTAATCAGGTCGTGGCCAGATCGCTCACGCCATTATTGCACACGCCAGCGCAACATTGAAGAAACTCTTAGCATATGTCGCGCCCGCCCTACCCCCTGACTCATTTGTTTGTCATCTGCGGTGCTTATACTCTTGACAACATCGTGGCGTTGTCATAGATCTTGCGCGGTTCAAAGGTGATCTCATGAGCAATCTCCTCAAGTTCTTCACCATCCCAGCCCACGAGCGTCGCCTGGTCCTCGCCGCCCTCCCGATAATCGTGGTCGCGCGCCTCGGGATCTGGCTGATCCCGCTCCCAGATCTCCAGCGCCTTCTCGCCTGGCTAGCCGATGCGACCGCGACGACCCCGGCCCATGGCGATTACGCTGGCCGGGCCGCCCGCGCCGTACGGCGCGCCAGCCGGGTTGTGCCTGGCGCCACCTGCCTCACCCAGGCCCTCGCCACGATGACGCTGATGCGCCGCCGCGGGCTTGTCGGGCGCCTTTGCCTCAGCGCTCACCCCACGCACGTCGGCCGCTCATATGCGCAAGCCTGGGTCGAGTTCGGCGGGCGCGTCATTATTGGCGCTACCACTGCCTCTCTTGCCCTGCTTACGCCGATGCCTGCCTTCAAGGGTGAAACCTCGTAGCGCGCTCTAGCCCCTGCTTTCCAGGTCGCCCCTCGGCGCAACAGCAGGCCCCCGGTCTTTGCCAGTATTAGCAAAGATCGGGGGCCTCAGGCTGCCAGTGCCAAGGTTCTGACCATCCCGGCTACCTCTCTCGTTCAGCTGGAGGGGATCGCCCTCAAGCAAGGTTTACCGGCCTAGGTTTTTTCTGTCCGGGCGAGGCCAATCACCCCGGGATCGGCGGCGGAAGCTCGCACCTCTGCTCGCTAGAGCCCGGCGACCTTGGCGTGTGGCCCCATCGCGGGGGCCTTCAAGATCGAGCCGCACGACCACATTCGCGAGAGTAGCCGCCCCTGTGCCGTTACGCCGCATTGCGGTGAAGCGTGAGCGTGCTCAACGTTGGGGGCGGCTCGCGGGTGACCAGCATACTTACGGTCCGCGCCAGATCCTCAGAGTCGACCGGCTTGGTCAGGAATGCGTCAACCCCAATCCCGGCCGCCTTGACGGCGTCAGCCTCTTTGCCGCTGGCCGTGACCATAATGATCGGCATGCCATTGAATCGCGCGTCAGATCGCACCCGCGCGATCAGCCCCATGCCATCAAGGCGAGGCATCGTCAGATCGGTCACGATCAGGTTGATCGGCATCGTATCCAGGCACTCGAGGGCGTGGAGCCCATCGAAGGCCGAGACAACGGCGTACCCGCTTTGCTCAAGCACGAAGCTCATCAGTCGATGATTGGGCGAGTAGTCATCGACTACCAGGATTGTGGTCATTAGGCGCTACATCCCTTCGACAATCAGGTTCTTGGCCAGACACCAGTGATTGCGACCCGGTGTTGGGGTATACGTCACCGTATCCATAAGGTTCTGGATCAGGAACAGACCGTACCCGTGGATGCGCACCTCATCAAGATTCGGCGCCGTATACTTCTCCGACTCGAAAGGGCGCCCTTCATCCTGTAGCTCGATGGTCAGCCGGGGCGGGTCGAAGTCTAGCGCGACCTTGATGTCAATTCGCCCATCGCCGGTGTTACCGTAGGCGTGATTGACGATGTTGGTGCAGGCCTCGTGGGCGGCCAGCTGGATGTTATAGAGCAGCATCTCTGCATCATCGATGCCCTCGACCAGCTTCAACATGTCGGCGATACAGTCGCTGAGCAGGTGCAGATAGTTATAGCGGGCCGGCAAGTCAAGCCAGACCACCTCTGGATGACGCGCGTTCACAACGCTGCTCCTTTGATCACGACAAGGGTCTGGTCATCGTCCTGCGGGCGACCCTGGCCGAAGCGATCGGTCTCTTCGAATAAGCGAGTGGCAATCTCGGTGGCGCTCCGATCGTGCAACAGCTCTACAAGCTCGATCAGCCTGTCGATCCCAAGCATATCCTCGCCCTCGTCGCGGACATCGGTGAACCCATCAGTGGCTGCAATCAGCAGGTCATCGGGCCCAAGCCGCAGCCGCTGGTTCCGGCAGTGGCTTACCTGCAGAATGCCGATGGCGGTGCTGTCGGCCCGCAGCAAGACAGCCTCTCCATCGTGGGGGCGATAGATTACGGGGGCGTGGCCTGCATTGGCGTACATCAGTGTGTTGCTGCCCGGCTCGTACTGGCCGACGAATGCTGTCGCAAAGACGCCCACTCGTGTGAAATCGTTATACAGGTCTTCATTCGACTGGCGCATCACGGCTTCTGGCGTCGGGTAAGGCATGAACTGGGCCTTGCTGTGGATGGCCGAGCGTGTCATCGTCATCAGCAGGGCCGCCGAGAGCCCTTTTCCCGTCACGTCGCCGATAGAGAAGATGAACGGTCGCTCTGGCAGCACAATAAAGTCGTAAAAGTCGCCGCCCACCTGATAGGCTGGCCGCGAGTTGGCGTAGATGTCGAGCCCCGGCACCTTGGGCAGCGATCGCGGCAGCAGGTCGAGCTGCACGCGCCGCGCCAGCTCCATCTCGGTGCGTAGCTTGGCCTGATCGAACATCTCTTGGTAGAGCAGCATGCGCTCGATCTGTGCGCTCGCCTGATCAGCAATGGCTCTTGTGAGCTTGATATCAGGCGCCCCAAAGCCTCCTGTCCGGTCGATCAGCCCCAGGCCGGCCATCACCGAGCCGCGCACCCGAATTGGCACATGCAGCAGATTCACCGCATCAATCTCGGTCAGCTCACCCTCGGCCGCCGACTGGGTGATCTCGCGCTCGCTGGCCTGAGCCTGCCAGTACAGCCGCCAGGCCAGATCGGCTGGCAGGGTGTCAGGGGGCAGTTGGACGAGCAGTGGCTCCTGGGCTGAGGTCGGCACGAACATTGCGTAGCCGCCGTGGGCCCGCACCATCCGCATGGCCTCGGTGACCAGTGCGTTAAGTGTCTCCTGCACGGTGACATGGTCGCGCATAGTCTGGGTGAGCCTATAGAGGGCGAGCTGCTGGTCCTGGCTGGTGACCAGGTCGGCCGTCATCAGCTGCAGCTCGTCTTCAAGCTGCAGCATATAGGCGATCAGATCCGCGTCGGCGCGCAGGCGCTGCTCGTAGGCCATCCCGCTAAGCCCGGCCACTCGCAGGTCACCCAGTTCCATGTCGCCGCGCATAATCGGTGCCAGGATGCTGGGCTTCGCCAGGCGATGTCCGGCCGGCCAGTAAACAAGTGGCCGCCCGTCTTGGCATACGCCGAAGGCAGTGGCGCCCATAGCCAGCCAGGCCTCGGCCAGGGCTGCGAAGCGTGCATACTGTGAGCTAAGAAGTGCGACGAGCATACGTACCTGCGTTCAGCGGGCGGTCATCCCGTATTGATGGTGAGGGGCCGTCGATGTTTGACTTGTCAAACAAGAGCTAAAGTCCGTTCAGTGGGCGGTTATCCCGTACCGATGGTAAGGGGGCCCCGAGGCCCCCGGCGCCCGTTCCACGGCGGGGTGTGCCCCTAATTCGTAAAGGCCTTGATTGCGTGCTCTTCGTCGACAAAGATGTTGAATGCTTTGTCAAGGCGGGTCAGCTCAAAGATCATATAGACCGGCCGTCGCATTCCACAGAGGTAAAGGTCGCCCTTCACCTGCTGACAGCGCTTTAGCGCCTGCACCAGAGTTGCCAGCGCCGTCGAGTCGACGAACGTGGTGTTGGCCAGGTTCACGAGCACCCGAGCACCAGGGGTAGAGGTAACCTGATCAAGCCAGGCAGCCACAGGCGGGACCGTGTTAGTATCAAAGCGACCAGCGAGCTCGACGATGTTTACATCACCCGTGACGCGAGTCTTCATCTCCATCTCGCATTGCCTCCCTATCGGACGCTCAAATTTGATCACATGCCCCCAACATTGTCCGCCTTCATCCGATATGCCCGCCCTCCCTGTCCGCTATGGCGGTGGAGCCAGGCCCCCGGTGTTCGGAGGAGCAAGAGCATGTCGCCACGCCAGCTGCGCGTTGCGGTGTAGTATACATCTGTGACGATCACAGTATCAAGGTCGCTGTCGGCATCTGTTTGCAGGTACCAAAGGCCAGTGATGCCTGCTGGCGCTTCGTGCCGCTGCTGGTGCCACTCTTCTGTCAGGCGAGCTGCCTCTTCGGGCCGCAGGGGTTTAACCCCCACCAGGCCCATGTCGCCGCTCAGCACGTTGAAGAGCTCCGGAAGCCGGTGCAGATCCCATCGCTCGAGCAGGCGACCACCAGGGATGAACGACCCGTTGGCTCGGCGCGTCCGGTAGTTGACGAGCTGGAAGGTTCGCAGGCTACCATTTGCGCCGCCCACCTGCTGGCCCACCCTTGGTGACCGGACGAGCGGCTGCCCGCCGCTGGCTAGCAGGGCGATCAGCCCGGCGACCAGAAAGAGGGGACCGAGCAGGACAATCAAGCCAATCGCGGCCACGGTGCTGGCCATACGCCGTATGGGGCTACGGCCCTCGGCCGCCGCGCCAACGCGTGAGATCAGGAATGGGTCCACAACCCGCGTCGTCGCCCCCGTCGTTGGGTCGCAGATCGAGTCGGCGGTGACCACTTTGCCCTCGACGCGGACCAACTGGCCTATGTAGGTGTTGCTCAGCACTGTGCTGTCGCTGAGCGTCGCCTCGTCGTCGATCACCACGTTGCTGCCGAGGACTGTCCCGGCCCCTAGCTCTACCTCGCGGCCGATCCAGCTGTTGTGGCCGATGTAGACCGGCGCTGCGAGCTTCATAGCCGGGTGAATAGAGTGGTCGCGCCCGACCCAGACGCCAGGTGCGATCGGCCGCGCCTCGAGCGAGGGGAAGCGCACGCGCTCGGCTGGGCCGCCCGTCGCCTGCTCGGGCGCCTCTAGATGGTAGGCGCTGTAGAGATAGACCTGTTGGGCCTCCTGGTAGGCCGCGAGGCTGTCCAGAGGGTTCCAGTAGCCTGTCGTCATATGGCCGTAGACTGCTTCACCGGCTGAGATCAGGCTCGGCAGCAGATCGTTCGCCACATCGTAGCTGTCCCCCTGGGGGATGTGGCGCAGCACGCTTGGCTCAAAGATGAACGCGCCGGTGAGCTGAGGCTCATCCTCTGCCACCTTCGGGCCAATGCTGAGGATCCGGCCCTCTGCGTCGGCCTGTGCCGTAGGTGCACTGGCTGCTGCCCGTGGACTGTGGAGGATGACGGTCGCCGCGCCGCCGTGGGCCTGGTGGAAGCGCAGTGCTGCGTCAATATCGAGGTCGCAGACGCTGTCGCCGGGCAGAACCAGGAAGGTCTCGCCGAGCAGACCGCCCGCCCAGCGTAGCGCGCCCGCCGAGCCCCAGCTCTGGCGTTGGGTGACATACTTGATATCTATGCCCCAGCGGCGCCCGCTACCAAAGTAGGCCGCGATCCGGCCGCCACGCTCGTAGAGGCTTATCAGGACCTGCTTGTAGCCAGCTCGGGCTACGATCTCGACGGCGGTCGCCATCGCCGGGCGGTCGACGATCGGCAGCATCGGCGTGGGCAGCGTGTCTGTCAGTGGCGGCAGCTTGCGCTGTTCGTCGGTTGCAAGGATAATGACTTGCATAGCCTTGGTACTTCGTCGGGGGCCTCTTCAACGTGACAGCCCGCGCCTTTGGATGCTTAAAACAGTGCTTAGTGTTGGGCGGGCAGGGCCATGGTCGGTAGAGTCTGGCTATCACCTAGCGGAGTCGTCATCGCTTCAGCAGCTGTCCCGAAGATCTTCAGGATGCTATCGAGCTTGACAAGCTTGAGCGTACGCAGCACATCGGGCGAGCATCCAGCGACGCGGAGCATGCCGTTGTGCTCTTGGGTCAGGCGGTCGAGCCTGATCAGCGCGGCCATGCCAGCGCTGGCGAGGAAGACTGTTTCGCTAAGATCAACGACCAGGCGGGGCATCTCGGCCGCCCGATCGGTGCAGCGCTCGAGAAGCGCGGGCGCTGTGCCCGCGTCGAAGATCCGCGGAGCTTTGACCACTGCCCAGCCGCTTGGAGCGGGCACGGGTGTGGGCGGCGTGGGCGGCGTGCTGCGGTGGCGCTCGGCGCTCTCGGGGTCGGCATGCACCTCGAAGAAATGCTCGAGCCGCACCAACGTGAACAGGTCGCTGATTGGCTTGGGCATCTCGACCAGGTAGAGCGCTCCGCCGGCGGCCCGCGCCTGGTTTGCCAGGCCTACCAGCGCGCCTAGAGCCGTGCTATCAAGGAACGTGACCATTTTAAGGCTCACGGTCAGGTAGGGGCTACGCTCAAGGAGGACCTGGGCCTGCTCAAAAAACTGGCTGGTGTTGGTCACGTCGATCCGGCCCTTGGGGCGCAGCACCGCCATCGTGTCGGTCGAAGCGCCCTCGTCTACCGTAGGGGCCGCGGGCGCAGCTGGCGCTGCAGGCGCCATGGGCGGCGGCTCGACCGGGATCATACTGATCGCCGTGCCTTTGCGCATCGCCCACCACTGCTGGACAAAGAAGTAGCCAAAGTAGCCGAAGTCGTGCAAGTACCGTTTGACCAGGCGGCGGGGCTCCTGGGCCATACGGTAGGCCCACTCGAGCCCGACCTTCTGCATCCAGGAAGGTGCCCGCTTCGTGACGCCGACGATCATATCGAGCGTCCCGCCGATCCCGACCGCGATCGGGACCTGCAGCTCAGGCGCGTGCATGCGGATCCACTTCTCCTGCTTGGGGTTGCCGAAGGCCACCAGCAAGATGTCCGGCTTCGCCTCTTTGACCATCTCAACGGCGGTGCGGTCCATCTCGAGCACGGGCGCGGGCGGCGGCGAGTATACGCCTGCTACCTTGAGCCCGGGATTGCGCTGCTGGAGAATATCGGCGGCTTTGGCGGCGACACCGGGGCGCGCGCCGAGGAAGTAGATCGAGTAGCCCTTCTCTGCTGCCCGCTTTGCCAGGGCCGGCACCATGTCGGCGCCGGTCACACGGCCTGGGAGCGGTCCGCCAAGCATGCGCGAGGCCCATACTAGCGGCATGCCGTCGGCCGTAGACATATCGGCCTCTTGCAGGATCCGCCGCAGCTCGGGGTCGTGCAGTGAGTTTACGACGAAATCGGCATTGACGGTCGCAATCTGAGCGGTGCGACCTGTGGCACGACCTGTAGCGATAAACGCGTCGCAGCGTGCCATTGCCTCGTCCATCGAGAGGTTGTCGACTGGCACACCCAAGATCACGAGTAGCTTTCGCATCGTCTCTCACCAGCTCCTTTTGCCACAGCGTGCGGCGTCGCTGTCAGTATGCACCGCGGCTGAAGAGCACCGCAGGGATAGTCTTGATCAGGATCTCGAGGTCCTTCCAGATGCTTTGCTCGGCAATATACTGGAGATCTAGCTCGACCCAGCGTTTGAAATCAAGGTTGCTGCGCCCGCTCACTTGCTGCAGGCCCGTGATCCCAGGGGTGGCGTGCAGCCGGCCGATCTGTTCGAAGGTGTAGCGGTCGACTTCACTTGGAATGGCCGGGCGCGGGCCCACCAGGCTCATCTCGCCCTTCAGGACATTAAACAGCTGGGGCAGCTCATCGATGCTCAGCTTGCGGATGATCTTGCCGACCCGCGTGATCCGAGGGTCATCCTTCATTTTGAAGACCGGCCCATCGGCCTCGTTCTTTGCCATTAGCTCGGCCTTGCGCCGCTCGGCGTCGATGTACATCGAGCGGAACTTGTAGCAGTGGAAATGCTCGCCGTCCTTGCCGACGCGCACCTGGCGGAAGAGGACCGGGCCCGGAGAGTCGAGCTTAATCGCCGCGACCGTGGCTGCCATCAGCGGCGAGGTGGCGATAATTGCTGCGCTGGCGACTGATACATCGAGGCTTCGCTTGAGGTTGCGTATGATTTTGGTGCGAATAACCCAAGTTAACATCCGCATACGCATGCGCTGGTTTGAGCGCGAACGCTGAAAACGCTGTTCAGCGAAGATATCGAGCATGCGCGCGGCCTTGGGGTCAAGCTGTTCCTCGCGGGATGGGTGCATCTCATACACCTCCGTTCGACGGAGCGATACTGTAACTCGTACAGTTGCAACTCTAACAATGTCAGCAAACAATTGCCTTACAGGGGGAAGGCTCGGGAATGACAGTAAGTTCACGCGGTCGATCCGCCAGAAACTGGGCGTTTCAATGCGGAAAGCGGCCGGGGGCTGGTCCCCGGCCGCTCGTCAATTATGTCAGATCGGCCCGCTGAGCCGCTAGTCTGCTCTTGCAAAGTGAGCATTCTGCTCGGCGCGGAGCCGATCGGACAGGCGGCCCTCGGGCAGATCGATATCCTCGTAGGTGAGGGCTGCATCTTTGGGCACGTCGCGCTTTATGCGGCAGCCTTCGGCGAGGCCGATCGGCAGTAGGTGCTCGGCCTGCACCACGTTGCTATTCTCGGCCAGGCCGTAGGTGTGGTAGCCCCCTAGCCCGTCGAGGGTCGCGCCGGCCGGTAGGTCGATCTTGGCCGCGGTGATCACATCGACGCACGGCCCTGCCAGCGGTCGCAGGGCGGCATCGCCGAACAGGGCCACCCGCGCGACTGTGTTCGGCACCTCGAAGTGGCACAGGTGGTATGGTGTATAGAAGAGGTACAGGGGGCCCTTGCCCAGCTTGTAGAGGTTCAGGTAGTGCTGCATTGTCGGGTGGTCGTGGGTGCCGAGCACAAAGACCCCTGGGCCCGGTACAGCGCCTACCACATAGTCGACGATCCCCGGGCCGTCCAGCACCGCCTCGAGCGGGTAGAGGCTGTTGGCAACCTCTTGCAGGTGCGTTCCCGAGGACACTGTGGGGCCAAACATGCCGCGCTTCGCCACGCGCATGCCGGTGGCATTGGCCACTATCGCCTGCTCGAACGAGATCTTCGAGCCGTCGGCGAACGAGGTGACCATATAGGGGTTCTGGCCCCACTGCTTCGCGAAGCCCGCCTGTGTCGTCGGGTTTCGGTAGGGGTCGTGCAGACCTTTGATGTTACCGCAGACCACAGGTTTGACGCCTAGGCCTTTCACAAAGCGGTAAAGGTTCATGGTCACGCCGGGCTGGTCGCCGTCAGAGACCGAGAGGATCACGCCGGCTTTGTCGGCGTAGACCTTCAGGATCGAGCCGACCGTGCCGTCAAGCTCAGCGTTCATTGTGACGATATGCTTCCCGTGGGCGATCGCGGTCATCACCACATGTGCGCCGAACTCGACCGCTCCGGTGATCTCGACGATCACATCGATCCCCTCGGCCTTACAGAGGAGCAGGGCATCATCGGTGATCGCGGGCGCGCCCGCGTCGATAGCCTGCGCCAGCGCGGTCGGGCTCTCGACGGGGCGGATGGCCTCTGCGGGGACGCCGGCCTCGCGGTAGGCCTGGCGGGCTCGCTCGACGGTGCGGGTGGCGATAGCCACCAGCCGCATGCCCTGCGTGTATCTGATGATCTGGAGGGCCGTGCCGCGGGCCATGAAGCCCGCGCCGATCAGTCCGACCCGGATCGGTTTGCCCTCGGCCTCGCGTCTGGAGAGGGCCGTATCGATGATATGCATAGCTCTCCTTACGCCCTCCAGAAGAAGTCGTCATCAAGCTGCCTGGTGGCGATCAGCTGCTGGAGCATCTTCAGGCGCGTGTAGGGCGGCGCCTTGAACAGCTCGTCGGTCATACCAATGCGCCCAAAGATCTCGCGGAACTGCTGGGCGCCGATGTGGGCGTCGCGCCTGCACTGGAAGCCCGGCAGCTGTGTGTTGATCTTCTCGAATGAGACTCTGTAGCTGCGGTTGTCCTTGTCGCCTGCGCCGAAGGTTAGCTCGCAGCCAGGGAACGCCTCCGCAACAATCTCGGCGATCTCGCGCACGCGGTAGTTCTGGGCGGTGTCGCCAACGTTGAAGATCTGGTTGTGGATCGCCTCGCGGGGCGCGGCCAGCACGCAGGCCAGGGCATCGGCCACGTCGAGGATATGCACCAGCGGTCGCCACGGCGTGCCGTCACTGGTCATCGCGATCTTGCCCGTGGTCCAGGCCAGGCCCGAGAGGTTGTTGAGCACCACATCGAAGCGCTGGCGCGGCGAGGGGCCGTAGACCGTGGCGTTGCGCATAAACGTCGGCGAGAAGTTGTCGTCGGTCAGCGCAGAGACGTCGCGCTCGACCAGCGCCTTGCACTCGGCGTATGCGGTCTGCGGGTTTACTACCGACCCCTCGGTCTTGATCTCGGCGTCGCCGACACCGTAGACGCTGCACGATGACATATAGATGAAGCGTGAGACCCCGGCATCCTTGGCAGCCTGTGCCAGAGCGACGCTCCCTGCATGGTTGATCTTGTATGTGATCGTCGGATTGAGCTGGCCAAGAGGGTCGTTCGAGAGCTCGGCCATATGAATGATCGCGTCGTAGCCGGCCAGATCTTCGGTGGTGATCGCGCGAATATCCTTCTGGATCGTGCGGGGGATCTGCCTTACCCCATTGTAAAGCCAGCCGCTCTGGTAGAAGCCTGTGTCAACACCTGTGACCTGATGGCCGCGGTCCATAAGTACCGGTGCGGCGACGATACCGATATAGCCCCCGCTACCGGTCAGTAGCACGTTCATCGCGATGGTCCTTTCTCGAGGCGGGTGCGCAGCTGTGCGATGAAGAATGATGCAGTGGCGTCTCGCCATAAAGGCGCCAGATCACCCTCTGAAATGGGTTCCTTGAAGAAGGGCGCACAAAAAAGGCCGGCTACCCGGGTGATGAGCGGATTGCGATCTGGCGCGGCGGACCATTCGCATCAGGCGTAATTACCTGATAAAGTCTGGCCAGCGCTGGTCTTTCTCGCTCATAACACCAGCCGGCAGCGGCCACTGGATATCGAAGGCCGGGTCATTGTAGCGGACACCGCCCTCGGCGCTGGGCGTGTAGAATTGCGAGACCTGGTACATCACTTCGCAGTTGTCCTCGAGGGTCTGGAAGCCGTGGGCAAAGCCCTCGGGCACGTAGACGGACCGTCGGTTGTCGGCCGAAAGCTCGACGCCAACCCAGCGAGTATAGGTGGGCGAGTCTGGGCGCAGGTCGATGATTACATCGTAGATCGTCCCGCGCACGCAGCGCACCAGTTTGGTCTCGGCGTACGGATTCTTCTGAAAGTGCATTCCTCGCAGGGTGCCCTTTGTGTGGTTGAACGACATATTGGCCTGGACAACGCGCGTGACAAGACCGTGCTGCTCGAACAGGTCCTGCCCCCACGTGCGCGCGAAGAATCCGCGGTTGTCCTCGCGCTTCTCCAGGTCGATGATGTATGCATCCTTTAGCTCCAGCTCGGCAAATAGCATGGTAATGCTCCTCGTTCGTCGTGTCGGCCTTCATCGAGGGCCTGGGCGGGCCTCACGTAGTGAGACCCGGCCGCATGGTCCACTGACATATTACTCGAAAAAGCCGAACATCCGAAGGCCGCGGGGGCTTACCGCCGGCAGCCGCGTAGCCTGTCCGCTGATGGGCGTCGTGGCCACAGCTATGCTGCCTGCCATACTTTCCAGGGGGCCTGCCCCTTCTGCCAGAGCTCCTCGAGGTAGTTTCGGTCACGCAGCGTGTCCATGGGCTGCCAGAAGCCGTGGTGTCGATACGCCGCCAGATGTCCTTCATGGGCGAGGTGCTCGAGCGGCTCGCGCTCCCAGACGGTGGTGTCGCCTTCGATAAACTCGAGCACCGCCGGCTCGAGCACAAAGTAGCCGCCGTTAATATAGGCGCCGTCGCCGTCGCCCTGGGGTTTCTCTTTGAAGGTGGCAATTCTGCCCTGCTGTTCGCCCAGGGTGAAGGCGCCAAAGCGGCCTGGGGGCTGCACTGCCGTAAGTGTGGCAAGCGTCCGCTGACCTTTGTGGAAGGAGATAAGCGCGCTGATGTCGATATCGCCCACACCGTCCCCGTAGGTCATACAAAAGGTCTCGTCTCCGAGATAGTCCGCGACCCGCTTGATGCGACCGCCAGTCATCGTCTTCTCCCCTGTGTCCACGAGGGTTACCCGCCATGGCTCAGCCTGGGCCTGATGCACATGCATGCTGTTGTCACGCATGTCGAAGGTCACGTCGGCTGTGTGGAGGAAGTAGTTGGCGAAATACTCCTTGATCATGTACGCTTTGTAGCCGCAGCAGATGATGAAATCGTTGATCCCGTGGGCCGAGTAGGTCTTCATGATGTGCCAGAGGATGGGCTTTCCGCCGATCTCAACCATCGGCTTGGGTCGCACACTGCTCTCCTCGCTGATGCGGGTGCCGTAGCCTCCGGCCAGGATGACTGCCTTCATAATTCTCCCCTTAGAGTCGCCCCTCTGGATGCACAGAACGAAGGCCTTCGATGACAGCGATGTCAGCTGACACGAGGTGGAAGCTGGCTGCTCCGATCGCGCGCTATGCCGATTTCTCGGCATCCAGGAGCCCCCTAGCCCGAAGCTGGACTGGCTTTCCGGCTGCTGACAATCTTATGCTGAGGCCTTGTACGCTGCGACTCTAGGTGGGGTGTATGAATCTCAGATGAGGCTATTGTCGTCTGGCGATGTCAAGTTGTTAACTGTCTTTCTGTGCGGCCCCTTACGGCACTCTCGCTCTCGCCATAACCACACTGCCGTCGCCGCGTATGATTATGGGCTAATGTAGTAGTTTGCCGGGCTGAACTTGCCAGTGCCCGCGCCTTTCTCCCAGCCCTTCTATACTCGCCTACCGCCACGGCGCCTGATAGCCCGCTGTGATCGCTTCTGACAATCTTGCCATTGCCAGGTGTCAAGCAGCACAGCTGGGGAGCTGTCGCCCAGAGACGGACCCTTTGGTCGCAGCGATGCTGTCTACCGTCGAGCGCCGGGGCGGTGGCTACGGGCCTAGCCACGCTGTTGCTGTCCTTCTAGCCATCGATCCCTACTCCTCGTAATTAAGGAGTGACAACATTGACACGGCCTGCTTATCGCTTTTCACGCAAGATTTATGCGCTCTGGCTATGCTGCCGCTGTGATATGGCGCGGATCAGCAGCATCTGCTTCAGTGGAGCCCACCTCTATGACGGTCTACAATATTGGCTTCGTGATGGAGCAGGCCCTCGGTCATGTGACCCATACGAAGAACTTGCAGACGAATGTCCCTCGTGACCCCGAGGTGCGCGCTCACTGGGCCCTCGTGCCCTTCGAGTCCGAGGGCAAGAGTGCGCGCCTGCCTATCTACAAGAGCAACTGGACCATACGCGCCGGTCTTCGGGCCCGTGGCGCCGTGGCCCGCCTGGCCCGCCAGACCCGCCTCGACGCGCTTTTCTTCCACACTCAGGTTCCGGCCATCCTCGCCGCCGACTGGCTTCGGCGTATACCGGGCATTGTCTCGCTCGACGCCACCCCCATCCAGTATGATCGTCTCGGCGAGTTCTACCAGCACAGGCAGGGCCCGACCTGGCTCGAGGGCCTGAAGTGGCGCCTCAACCGCGACTGCTACCGCGCCGCGCGCCGCCTTGTCACCTGGAGCGACTGGGCCAAGCAGAGCCTGATCGATGACTATGGTGTGCCGGCCAGCAAGATCACGGTGATCCCCCCTGGAGTGAATGTCTCCGAATGGGTTCGCCCGACGCCTCGTGTGCGCCGTGACGGGCCGGTTAAGATCCTCTTTGTCGGCGCCAACCTCGAGCGCAAGGGCGGCCTGCTGCTGCTGGAAGCCTTTCGCGCCCTGCGGCACCTTGGCGTCGAGCTGCACCTCGTCACCAAAGACCGGGTTGACACCGAGCCCGGGCTCTTTGTCTATAACTCAATGCAGCCGAACAGTGCGCCTCTCAAGGCGCTCTACCAAGAATGCGATATTTTTGCCCTGCCCACCTTTGGCGACTGTCTGCCGATGGTGCTCTCTGAGGCGGGCGCCGCTGGCATGGCGGTAGTCTCTACCACGGTGGCCGCAATCCCCGAGATCGTCCGCGAGGGTCAGACGGGCCTGGCGGTTCCTGCCGGTGACGCCCGGGCCCTGGAAGATGCCGTGCGCAGATTGGTGCTACAGCCTGATCTGCGTCTCCAGCTCGGCGAGAGTGCTGTGGCCCATGTCACCCGCGACTACGACGCGGCGAAGAATGCTAGCCGGTTGCTCGATCTGATCAAGGCCGAGGTCGAAGGTGCCCGCTCACGTGTAGGAGTTGCCGCATGAGCAACCAGGTGCTTCTCACCGTCTCTGGAACCATCCCCACCGATCTGCACGAACGCATTGCCAGCGGCCAGCGGCCTCGCGCCGACTACCAAGAGATGGCTAGCGGCTTTGGCGCCGATCTACTCGACTACGCCGCGGCGCGGAAGGCGTCCGGCCCTGTTGGTCGCCTGCTCGAGCGCGTCGGCGGCCCCGACCTGATGCTAGCCTGGGCTTGCTACCGGCTGCGTGGTCGCTACAAGGCCATCGTCACTGACGGTGAGCAGGTCGGTCTGCCCCTCGCCGCAATGCTCAAGTTCCTCGGCCCGGGCCAACGCCCTCGGCACCTGATGATCGTCCATGTCATCTCGGTGGCGAAGAAGATGCTTTTCCTCGACCGGCTAGGCGTGCAGACCCATATTGATCGCTTCCTGACCTACGCGACATGGCAGCAGCAGTTCATCCAGCGCCGGTGGGGTCTCCCGGCCAAACGTGTGTTGTTCACCCCGTTTATGGTCGATAGCGCCTTTTTTGCCCCCGAGCGGGCGCAGCCGCGCTCGCTCGCGCGCCCGCAGATCTGTGCGGTCGGTCTCGAGCGTCGTGACTACCCGACCTTGCTCGCGGCCGTCGAGGGGCTTGAGGCCGATGTGGTGATCGCTGCGGCCAGCCCCTGGTCGAAGCGCAGCGATAGCACCCAGGGCCGGCGCATTCCGGAGAATGTCAGCGTGCGCAAGTTCAGCCAGTACGATCTGCGCCAGCTCTACGCCGACAGCAGCTTCCTGGTTATGCCGCTTGAGGATGTCGACTTCCAGGCGGGGGTGACTGCTCTGCTCGAGGCAATGTCGATGGGCCGAGCGGTCATCTGCTCGCACACCCTTGGTCAGACCGATGTGGTCATCGAGGGCGAGAATGGCCACTATGTGCCGATCGGCGATCCGGCGGCTCTGCGCGCCGCTATCGAGCGTCTGCTGGCCGACCCCGACGAGGCCGCGCGCCTGGGGCGTGGCGGGCGCCGTACGGTAGAGCAGGGCATGAGCCTCGGCCATTACATCGAGCGCCTGAGCGCCTTTGTCCACGAGGCTATCGCCGAGGGTGAGTCCGGCCCGGCTATCATCTCTGCCGCCCGCCGGATGTAGTTGGGGCGCAGCTACGGCTGCACCCGCACGAGGAGATCTACGGTGCCCAGCGTGTCTACAATCTTAACGACGTTGCTGCTCGCGGGCGAAACGGGCCTGGCGGCAACGGTCAGCTACCTCCTGCTCCTGACGGCTGCGGCGCCCTTCGCGAAACGCGAGACTGCCGCGCGCCAGGGTGCGCCCACCAGCCGGTTCGCGATCATGGTCCCCGCCCACAACGAAGAGCAGCTGCTCCCCAAGTTGCTGCTGAACCTACACCAGCTCGACTACCCCCGTGAGCTATACACTGTACATGTGGTCGCCGACAATTGCACCGACCGCACTGCTGAGCTTGGCCGCCAGAGCGGCGCCGTTGTCCACGAGCGCTTCAATACCGATCTGCGGGGCAAGGGCTACGCCCTTGACTGGCTGCTGCAGCGGCTATGGGCAGGCCAAGAAACATACGACGCTATTGTCATACTTGATGCTGACTCGGTCGTCTCGGCGAACTTTTTGCGGGTGATGGATGCGCGCCTGGCCCGCGGTGAGCGGGTGATCCAAGGCTACTATGCGGTTCGCCAGCCTGAGGGCTCGCAAAGCGCGGGGATCCGAGCCGTAGCCCTGATCGTCCTGCACTACCTGCGGCCTCAAGGGCGCATGGTGCTGGGTGGCTCGACCGGGCTCAAGGGTAATGGCATGGTCTTCGCCACCGACATCCTGCGCCAGCACCGCTGGTCGGCCTCGCTCACCGAGGATATTGAGTACCATATGGAGCTGATCCTGGCCGGCGAGCGGGCGATGTTCGCGCCCGACGCAGTGGTCTGGGCCGAGATGCCGGACAGTCTGCGCGGCGCCCAGACCCAGAACGAGCGTTGGGAGAAAGGGCGCATGGAGATGATCCGCCGCTTTGTGCCGGGCCTGCTTGGCCAGGCGGTGCGCCGGCGTAGCTTTCTGCTCTTCGACGCGGCCGTCGAGCAGCTGATCCCGCCTTTCTCGGTGGTGACAGGGGCGAGCGGCGCAGTGCTGCTGGCGGCCCTAGCTCTGCGCAGCCCGCTCGGTATCGCCTTGGCCACCTTCATTGTGCTCGGCCAGGTCGTGTACATTTTCGCCGGGCTGGCCCTGGCTCGTGCGCCGGGCGAAGTGTACCGCTCGCTGCTGTTCGCCCCAGCCTACGTGGCCTGGAAGATCTGGCTCTATGTGCGCCTGCTGCTGGGCATTAAGCCGGGCAGTTGGGTGCGCACTGCTCGTAATGATGGATGAGTGTGCTCGTGGCGATGCAGATAGCCCGGGATGGCAAGGCTATTCCGGGCTGTGTTGTTGTGTCGCCACTTTTGGGCGCTATCGATACGGTGTTTGCAGGAAGCGCACCAAGCTCTTTGCGGCACGAAGTGTGCCCCTGACCGCATTGTAATAATTCCGCTGCCTGATGTCCGCTGTTACCCAGGTGAGCTTGACAAGACACGAGTAATAGTGCCCTTGCCGTGCGATGTTGCGCTTGTCTTTGGATAACAAGGTCGTGTTGGCTAATTTGTGTCGAATGATAGGCTCGGCGACCTTCATGAGCCTTCCTTTTGATGAGATGTTTCTGTCGTGGCTTCGCTTGTTTATTGTGAACCGACGTATATATTTAATGCCTCCGAGGAGTGAAAGGCGAATCAGGAGATCCCAATCATCACTGGGGACCGTAGCACTGTCAAAGTTGCCTACGAGATCTAGGAATGATCTGTTAATGAGAACTTGACCAGGTGTTTGGACGCAAGGCCAGACCACGAGCGAGTTAAATGTAATGTCGCGATCATCGCTGATCTGTACGAGTTTATTCTGCTGGATCTCGTATCGTATGTTGCCTTGGGCTAGTGCGAGATCAGGATTGATAATGCCGCCTTGCCTGTTAACCTCTCTTGGAAGGCCGCACGCCGCAGTTGCTTCGGGGTGTTCTTCTAATACGGCTCTAAGCGTGTCGAGCGCATCTGTTTCTAGAAAATCGTCGTTGTCGAGAAATAGGATGTACTTGGAGTGAGGATTGCTGAGTTGAGTGCCTTTGTTGCGGGCGCTCGCTACGCCTTGATTGGGTTGGATATGTAACTTAATGCGTGAATCGTTCTCTTTGTACATGTTTGCAATGCATGATGATTGATCTTTGCTTCCGTCATCGATGATAATTAACTCCCAGTTCGTGAAAGACTGATTGATGACGCTATTGATCGCGTCACCAAGAAAATCCTGCGCATTATAAACCGGTATGATGATGCTGATTTCAGGTGTCATTTTTGCTGCGCCTATGCCGATCGATTTCTGACGGAAGGTTTGCGCCAGGGCTCCAGCCAGATCTGCTTGGTCGGAGAGGGACAGATCCTAACAGTTCCTATCGTACCACAAGCCTGGCTCGGATGTCGCGAACCAGGCTGAGGGCTTTAGATGCTCTTGCGAGAATGTGCTGGCGGGGATGGGCAAGCCAACCTGGTTATGCAGCATGGAGCGAGCGGCTCATCGAGCGCAGGCCGGGCGAGATACTCTCGCGATTGATCAGCCGCCCAACCTCTCGCACTAGCTCCTCTGAGTCTACCGGCTTGGTCATAAGCGAGTCTACGCCCTCGCCGGTCGCCCGGGCGAAATCCTGCTCGCGGGCGCTGGCGGTGACGACGATGATCGGCAGGTTGCTCAGACGCCCGTTGTTACGTACCTCGCGCGCCAGGGTCAGTCCGTCCATTACTGGCATCGTCAAGTCGGTGACGATCAGGTCCACCGGGGTGGTCTCAAGGCAGGTCAGGGCCTGCCGCCCGTCATGAGCAGCCACGACGGCGTGGCCACTCTGCTCAAGCACGAAGCTCATCAGACGCTGATTGGGTGGGTAGTCGTCGACGATGAGAATGGTAGCCATGATATATGGATCCCTCTAAGTAAGATCTGTTCACCACCGTGGGTGAGTGCTGCCGAACATGGGCCAGGGGCGGTGAGGCGAGAGCTGCCAGCCTTGCCGCCCCTGCGCGAGGGGTGGTAGCCGAGGCTACTGGCCAATCACTACATCGTTTTCCTTCAGGCCGCTCAGGATCTCGATCTTGTCGGCGGTGACGATGCCGGTAAGCACATCGATCTGCTTGTCCTTGCCATCGACGCTGACCATAACCGTGGCTCGGTCACCGCTGAACCGCACCGCCTCGGGCGGGAGCCAGAGCGCGTCATATTTACGGCCCAGGCTTACCCGCAGGTCGGCGAGGTCGCCCATGTCGAGGCTCAGCCCCTGCGCATCGAAGCCGACATGGTAGTTCTTGTCGGTGCTATCTGGATTCTGATCATTTGGAGCCAGGGTGATCGTGCCGCTCAGTACTTTGCCGGGGTGACGCGAGAATGCGATCTCTACGGGCTGCCCGACGCTGAGCTGTGGTGGCGTCTTGCGCGAGCCGATGTCTAGAGTTGTGCTGTCGGCCAGGATCTCGATGCGCGAGCGATCTACCAGCGTGACCACAGGGGTGCCGCCCTGCACCGGGGTGCCGGAGCTGGCTGCGATGGCCGCAATCTCGCCGCCAAAGGGTGCGTACAGCTGGTTTGCCGCAATCGCTTTCTCTAGCTCCTGGATCTGGAGGCGGCTGGCCTCTACCGCGCGAGTGAGCGTTGGGTCGGGCGTGCTATCTAGCTGGGCTTTGGCAACGGCGATCTCGGCGCGGCGCACTACACGCTCCTGAGTCGCGATCTGAAATTGGTCGGGGCCGTGGAGTAGGGCATCAAGCTGGGCCTTAGCCAGATCCAGCTTTGCCTCCGCGTCCTTGACTGCGGCAACCTCGTTGTTGCGGGCCGTATCGTACGCGATCTGAGCCTGGCCCATGGCCGCCTCGGCCTTGGCCATCTGAGTCTCAAGCTCTTTGATCTTGTCGCTAAGATCGCTCTTGGCCTGCGCATCCCGCGTTCGCGCGAGGAGATTGACCGTCAGGCCGTACTGCTCCTGGATTGCCTGCAGTTCGCCCACGCTCTGATCCAGGTTTGCTCGGGCAGAGTTCTTCAACTGCGAGGCGTTGTTGCGCACTGTGTCCAGGCTGGCCTGGGCCGCGCGCACGGCCGTCTGAGCCTCGGCGACCTTCACCGGCGATGCCGGGGCCTTCAGCTCCTCAAGGGCCTGGCGTGCATCCTCAAGGTCAAGCTCGGCCTGCTTGATCGCCAGTTGGGTTGCCTGGGACGCCTGGCCGAGGGAGCGCTGATTCTGCTCATAGCTGAGCCTGGCGTCGCGCAGCTGGGCGGCAAGGTCGCTGACCTCGAGCTCGGCCACCAGATCGCCCTTCTGGATCGTCTGCCCTGGCTGGACATAAATCTTCGCGATCACCCCGTCAAGGTTGAAGGAGATGCTGGACTGTACTGGGGCAACCTGGCCCCCGAAGCTCAGGGCATCTTCGATCGTGGCACGCTGGACGGTATAGGTCTGCGCGGGCTCTGCGGCGGGCCCAGCCGTAGGCTCGCTGGTGGGTGCCATCGAGCCCATCGCGGGCAGACTGCTTGTAGGAGCCTGTGTGGGTACCTCCTGTGGTGTCGTCTCCACAACGGGCGTTGTCTTGGCGCAGGATGCGAGCAGCACCCCGCAGAGGCCTACAGCTAGCATAAGGGCTCGCTTCATCGAACCTTTCTCCTTTTCATCCTGGGGACGGTGCCCGGCGCAGAGGCGGCTCGTGCATCCGCGAGAGCGAACTACCAGGTGGGGTCGTGGGTCAATCTGAGATAAAGAAGGAGGTATTGCACGGCGTTGAGTGTGTGCAACCCTCGATTACACTTGGATTGTAACAGTGCCGTCGAACAATTCGCTTACATCGTTTGAGCGTTCATGTGAAGATAAGTTCACCGCTGAAAGACCGCAATAGAAAGCGCTGGTTGAACAGAAGTCAACCAGCGCTGTGAGGATGGGGTTATATCGCTGTGTGGGTTCGTGCTACGTATACCCGTGGCCGCATCGATGATAGCACGCGCAGAGTGTACGATTTGTCAAGCGGATGTCTATCGTATCACAATAGCTCGCCGCGGCGCTGCAGCTGCTCACGGAACCAGGGGATGGTCAGCTCGAGGCCGGCGCGCAGGCTCACGCGGGGCTCCCAGCCGAGCACGCGCTTGGCCTTGCTGTTGTCGGGCTGGCGCACCT